>URUZ01000205.1 GCA_900551225.1 uncultured Clostridium sp. | reverse complement strand
GAACTGCATGCCGCGGCCCACATAGCGCTTGGCAATGCTGACCACCAGGCGAAGGTTGGATTCAGCCAGGCGTTTCGCAGCCTCTTTGTCCCCAATCTCCATGCGCCTGGCCAGCTCGATCTCCGCCTCTGTGCTCAAAAGCGGAATCTTACCGATCTCCTTTAAGTACATGCGGACCGGATCTTCAAGGCTGACGCCCTCGGGAACAGACAGGTCGATGTGCTCTACATCGATCTCCTCTTCCTCCTCCAGCTGCATCTCTTCCTCCAGAAACAGCTCAGGGTCCAGGTCTCCGCTTCCGTCCACCTGGAGCACGTCCACCTTGTTCTGGTCAAGAAACTCAAATATCTGGTCCATCTGGTCCGAATCCGGCGACAGCGCCTTGAAATACTCCAGAATTTCCTGGTATTCCAGCACATTCTTCTTTTTCTTAGCCTCCTCCAGCAGTCCTGCCAGCCGCTCCTCAAATCCTATGGTTTTCTCGTCCATAATCGGTCCACCCCTCTTTGCCAGAATACGCTTAACGCCCGCCTAATCCAGGCTCAGACGCAGCTGCTTTAACGCCGCCTGCTGCCGGATGATCTCCTGCAGCTGGGCAATGTCCCTCGCATTTTTGCTGGCCGTATCCAGGCTGTTCTTCCTCACCTTGAACACGGTCTCAGCAAACGCTTTCTTTTGTTCATCATTGCTCAAGGAGTCATTTAAGCTGGCATTGAATAATGCAGCCACCTCCTTGTACTGGTCTTCGTCGTTAATGTATCGGCTGAGTATGTCCGCGGGGTTTAGATTCCCCGACTTATGTCCCTCAAACACCGCAGCAGCTACCTGGTGGTATAAATCCTCCACAAAGTCGTCGGCTGTGATGATCCCTTCAATCTTCCCAAACAGCTCCGGTTCTTCTATGAGCCAGGTCAAAAGCAGCTGCTGGGAACGGCGTATGCCGTCTTCCCTGGCCGGCTTTTTACCTCTGGCGCCCTTCCTGCTCTGGCCCTGGTAATCTTCCTGATATGCACCGTCTCCCGGCCCGTAGCTCTCGCCCGGCGCCGCTTCCCGGCCCTGATCTTCCCGGCCTCGGCCCTGATCCGCCGTGAAGCTCTCCCCCGCCTTCAGACCCATGGTCATGCCCATGCGGTTCACCAGCTGGCGCAGCTCCTCGTAGGGAATCATATGTTCTCTGGACACTGCCTGGATATAGTTGTCCCGCTCCAGCGGTTCCCCGAACTGAAGCAGCTTCCTGGCAGTCTCCTGGTAGAACCTGGTCTTCTGCTCCGGGTCCTCCATCTCGTAATTCCGCTTGATCACTTCTATCTCGAACATGAAGCTGTTCTTCGCTTCCTCTATTCTCTGGGCAAATGCCTCCGGCCCCATGTTCTTGATAAACTCATCCGGGTCCTTGTATGGCTTCATGTTCAGCACCTTGATGGACATGCCCACTTCCTTCAGGATTGGGATTGCCCGCAGCGCCGCCTTCACTCCGGCCCCGTCGCTGTCGTAGGTGAGAATCACCTGCTCAGTATACCGCTTCAGCACAGTGGCGTGCTGGGTGGTAAAGGCCGTTCCCAGGGATGCCACCGCATTGGTAAACCCCGCCTGGTGAAGGGAGATCACATCCAGATATCCCTCACAGATTAAAAAAGCCTTCTCCCTGGAAGTCCTGGCATAGTTGAGTCCGTACAGGTTGCGGCTCTTGTCAAAAAGCTTGGTCTCCGGGGAGTTCAGATACTTGGGTTCCCCCTCCCCCATAACCCGGCCTCCGAAGCCGACCACCCGGTTGTTCACATCCATAATGGGGAAAATGACCCGGTTCCAGAACTTGTCCCGTCCTCCCCGCTCCTCCACCGTCACCAGCCCGGTGTCCTTTAAGAAGGAATCCTCAAAGCCCTTCTCCTTTAAATAGCGGTACAGGTCGTCGCTGGTCTTGTTGGCATACCCCAGGCCGAAACGGCGGATCGTCTCATCCTTTAACCCGCGCTTGTCGTGCAGGTATTCATACCCCAGGCGGCCCTGGGGCTGTTTCAGCTGGTAATAAAAATAGTTGGCGGCCAGCTTGTTGGCCTCCAGAAGCTTGGCCTTGAAATCAGCCTGCTCCCTGGCCTCCCTGCCGTACTCCATCTTGGGAAGCTCCACCCCCGACCGGTCCGCCAGGGACTGCAGGGCCTCGGGAAAGGTGTAGTTCTCGTATTCCATCAAAAATGTGATCACGTTCCCCCCCGCCCCGCAGCCGAAGCAGTAGTACATCTGCTTGCCCGGCGACACGGAGAACGATGGAGACTTCTCATTGTGGAAAGGGCACAGACCAAAATAGTTGGCCCCCTTCTTTTGAAGCTTCACATATCCTGAAATCACATCCACGATGTCATTCTTCATTCTCACTTCTTCAATGACTTCATCCGGATAGTACATGAAATGTCTCCCTTCCAGTGTTAAAGCACATTCCACCGTTTGGGAACAAACAGCTCCTCAAACTGGTCAATGGCGTAAATATCGCTCATGCCCGCAATATAATCACAGACCACGCGGCTCTTCTTCTCCCCCCTGGACTCCATCAGCTGAAGGTATTCCTGGGGCAGGCGCTCCACGTGCTTTAAATAATATTCATACAGCGAGGCAATCATCTGCTGGGCCTTGCCCTCCTCGGCCTTGGGAATGTCGTTCTTATACACATTCTCAAACATCCAGCGGCGCAGGCCCTGCATGGCCTCCTCCATGCCCGGGGACATGGTGATCTCCGGTTTGTCCAGACTGTTGTATATAATGTCATGGATCATGGTGTTCAAACGCTCCCGCACGCTGTGGCCAAGTATGTCGGTATAGATGTCCGGCAGCTGCTCCTCCTTGAACATCCGCGCCCGTATGGCGTCGTCGATGTCGTGGTTAATATAGGCGATCTTGTCGGAAAGACGCACAATGGCGCCCTCCAGTGTAGACGGATGTCCTGCTGTCCTGTGGTTGAGGATACCGTCCCTCACCTCCCAGGTCAGGTTCAGCCCGCGGCCTCCCTTTTCCAAGACCTCCACCACCCGGACACTCTGCTCATAGTGGGCGAAACCGTCCTCGCAGATCTGGTCCAGAATGTGCTCCCCCGAATGTCCAAAGGGCGTATGGCCCAGGTCGTGGCCCAGGGCGGCAGCCTCTGTCAGGCTCTCGTTCAGGCGCAGTGCCTTGGCAATGGTACGGGCGATCTGGCTCACCTCCAGAGTGTGGGTCAGTCTGGTGCGGTAGTGGTCGCCTTCCGGCGCAAGGAATACCTGAGTCTTGTGCTTCAGCCTGCGAAACGCCTTACAGTGCAGAATCCGGTCCCGGTCCCGCTGGTACTCCGGCCGGATATCGCACAGAGCCTCCGGCAGATCCCGTCCCCTGGTCTGACTGGAAAATGACGCAAAGGGGCTTAAATACTGTTCCTCAAGAGTTTCCAATGACTCGCGTATACTCATCCACCACTCCCCCTATCTCTATTATATTGCCTATTCCCCTATTTTACTACAAAAAATCATATCTGCCTAGAGTCGGATTGAAATAGGCAGACAGTTATGGGGTATTTTATGAAAAGTTTATAAAATACATTCACATCCGGCAGTAAAAAAAATCACACCGGCAGACTGTCCCTGACACACAGCGCTCCCCACCCCGCCATGGGATTGGGCCAGACATCGAAGCCCGGCAGGTGCCTGGCGCCGCGGATAAAATAAGCCTTCACTTTTTCCCCATAGAGAAAGGGGTCATTGCCGTCTATTATCCCCCACTGCATGAGGAGGGCCGCGCTGCCGGTTACAATGGGAGTTGCAAAGGACGTGCCGGTGACCGCCTCATAGCCGCCTCCGCTTCTGGCCGTCACGATATCCACCCCCGGGGCCACCAGGTCCGGTTTGATCTGGTTGGTGCTGCGGGTGAAGCCCCGGCCGGAGAAGTCGGCATAAGCCTGGTAAGAATCATCGTAAGCGCCCACGGAGATTACACTGGCAGCGGTAGATGGGATGGTGAGGGTTGTATCCGGGGTGGCCCGCAGGAAACGGGTGGCCGGATTCAGCACTGCCCGGGCAGGCAGCCACATGCTGTACTGCCCTGACACAAGATGAACCGGATTCAGCCGGATCGTCCAGATGCCGCTGTCCAGATAGTCCACCAAGGGTATAAAATCCAGGAAAATTTCCTGGGAGCGGCTGTAAGGGCTGGGTTCCCCATAATATAGCAGGATCTGAGTCCCGCCGTACCGCAGAGTCTGAGGGCCCAGCCGTGGATTTATAAATCCCAGGGACGTGCCTGACGGGGCAATCAGCTCAATGGTAAATTCATCCACGTAGGCTTTCCAGAGCTGGAGGCTCAGCCCCGTCTCATACGGTCCCACCGACAGCTCCACGTCCTCCGGCCGGCCCATCACCAGCTGGCCCGAAGTGTGTCCCCCCGCGCTGCCTTCATTCCCCGTTCCCACAGAGATCACGGTGCGGCCGTAGTTGGAGATGCTGTCTATGTAGGTCTCCAGCAGGCTGGTGCCGTCGTGGGAACCATAAGTATTGCCGAAGCTTATATTCACAGCCATGGGCATGCCCAGCTCCACAGCTTTTCTCACCACATAGTCCATGGCCCGCATAAGCTGGGTGGTCCGAGGGAATCCGTCTGCCTGGGCGATTCCCAGCCGCACGATCAGCAGACCGCTCTCATAGGCCACGCCGCGGTACAGGCCGCCGCTCTCCCGTCCATTCCCGGCTGCGATGGCTGTCACCGCTGTGCCGTGTCCGCTGAGGTCCACGCTGGGCACCAGCTCCAGGGCCGTCCGGCGGCTGCCGGATTCCAGCGCCTGGTTGATCTCTGCGGCAGTGTACACCCGGTCCTGGTTCTGGTCCCACAGCTCCACGATTCTGGTGGTGCCGTCCGCATTTCTGAAATCCGGGTGAAAATAGTCGATGCCGGAGTCAATCACCGCCACCAGCACCCCTTTCCCCGTCAGGTTAAAGCTGCCTGTCTGAACCGGGGTAATGCAAGAGGCCGCCTTTGCCATATTCACAGCAAAGAACAGCCTCTTTGGTTTCTCAATATATTCTATCTGGGGCAGTCCGCTGACCACTGTGATAAGAGATTCCGGAACATTTAAAATGGCGTAGCCGTTTAACAGCTGGTCCACCAGAATCCCCTGCTCCCTAAGCGGTGACAGGTCCCCCGAGTACCGTACAATCAGTTCCCACGTTCTTTCCTCCGGATCATACCCCACTTCCAGTTCCTCTGAGCGTTCCCGCTCCTCAGGCGTAGCATCCAGAGCCAGATTCAGCAGATTCTCCCGTTTTTGATTATCCATAGACTGCGCACCTCCTGTGATCAGTGTATTCACCACACACCTGTCCCATTCGGCCCCAGCCCTCCTTTTATCCTATAAATGTTCCGTCTATCATCACCTGCCGGACCTCAGCTGCCAGCTCAAAGGGACAGCCGTCCATGATCACCAGGTCCGCATCCTTGCCCACTTCCAGGGAGCCAACACGGTCTGCAACACCGATGTGCCTGGCCGCATTGATGGTGATTGACTTCAGGGCGTCAAAAGGCTTCATTCCCGACTTCACCGCCAGGCCTGCGCACAGAGGCAGATAGTGCTGGGGCGTCACCGGGGAGTCGGTGATAATGGACACCTGGCAGCCCGCAGCCGCCAGGATTCCCGGCGTGGCAAAGGTCTTGTTGCGCAGCTCGAATTTAGTGGCGTGTCCAAAGGACGGCCCCACCGCAAGGGGATAGGCCTCTGCGGCCAGCTCGCCCGCAATCAGATGTCCCTCCGTGCAGTGTTCCAGAGTCAGCTTTACCCCGAATTCCTTCGCAATGCGGATGGCCGTGAAAATGTCGTTGGCCTGGTGGGCATGGGCCTTCAGCGGAATCTCCCCCTTCAGCACAGGGAGCAGGGATTCCAGCTTCATGTCAAAGGAGGGTTTCTTTAACGGGTCATCCCCCGCGGCCTCCTTTTTCTCCATGTACTCCCTGGCCTTAAACAGCATCTCCCGCAGCTTGGCTGCTGTGGTCATCCGCGTGCAGTTGCCCGCCTCCCGGTAGCAGCGCTTGGGGTTCTCGCCAAAGGCGCACTTCATGGCCACGGGGTTTTTCACAATCATGTCCTCTGCCCGCCTGCCCACGGTCTTCAGCGCCGCAAAGGTGCCGCCCAGCACATTGGCGCTTCCGGGCCCAGTGGCAACACAGGTCACTCCAGCCCTGGCGGCCATCTCAAAGGCGGGGTCCATGGGATTTAAGCTGTCTATGCCCCGCAGCTGAGGCGACAGGGTATCCCCCCGCTCATTGACGTCATCCCCCTCAAACCCGATCCCATAACCGTCCACCCCAATGTGGCAGTGGGCTTCCACAAACCCAGGGTAGATCTGCAGCCCTGCTGCGTCAAACACCTGGTCATTTACCCCTGGAGCCAGATTCTCTCCTATCGCTTCAATCTTCCCATCCCTAATGGCCAGATCCACATTTCTCGGCTCCTCTGACACCGCATCATGGACCAATCCGTTTTTTATGTACAGCATACACATTTCCTCCTCTATTTACAGGCAGGGCTCGTAGGTCCCCTTTTTCAGAAGCCTGCCGCCCTCCATCATCACAGTTCCCCTGGCCAGCACGGTGTCCAGGGCCATATCCTCACGGATCAGAAGCAGGTCCGCGTCAGCCCCCTGGCAGATGCAGCCCTTTCGCGGATACAGCTCCAGCGCCCTGGCCACATTGGAGGTGAAATACGTCAGGGCCTCAGACAAGCTGAAACCGCCGTCATTTACCAGCTGCACAAGCTGGGCGTACATATTGCCCACATCCGTCACACCCATCTCCAGAAGGCTGCCCTGCCGGTCATAGTTGGACCAGCTTCCCTGGCCGTCGGAGCTGAAGGTCAGGCGGTCCATGGGAACGCCCGTCCGTTTCGCGGCCTCCATCATATCCAGCATTTTCCCCTTGGACTCCGGCTCGCAGGTGATGTCCACATATCCGCCCATCTTTGCAAACTTAAAGCTCTCTTCCAGAAGTCCGGGGTCCCTGGCCACGTGAGTGGGGCGGAAGGTTTTCACCGGGATCTCCGTCTGCTCAAGGGCCTCAAAGACCTGGTCCAGATGACGTTTTCCACTGCCCATATGCAGCACCACGATTCCCGCCTTGCCGGAGAGCATCCCCGCGGTCCTGGCCTCACTGCCCACACGGATCAGCTCGCCGGTGGTCACATTGGGGGCGCGGTGGTCCGACAGGGCCAGCTTGACGCCAATGATTTCATTTACAAATGCAATGTCCTTTTTCACTGTTCCCGTAATGGTCACCGATGGGTATCCGTAAGCGCCGCAGAGGGCATAGGCAGTGATCCCCTCCTCGTTCAGGGCCTTGGCCTTGGCTGCCAGATCCTCCACGCTGCGGCTCACATCGTCTGTTCCCAGAAGCCCCAGCACTGTGGTAATGCCCGCGCGGATGATGGAGGACAGCTGGATCTCAGGTGTTCTGGTATGGAAACTGCCCTCCCCGCCTCCTCCGGTGATATGCTGATGCTGGTCCAGCAGGCCCGGCGTCAGCCTCATTCCGCCGGCGTCCATCACACGGCAGCCGGTTCCCCCCTGCAGGTTCTCCCCAATTGCTTCAATCCGCCCGCCGCAGACCAGCACATCCCTGATTCCCAGATGCTCCGGAGCGTATACGTCCGCCTGTTTCAGTAATATCATGGCTTGTTCTCCTTTACGTATGATTTCTGAATCCGAAAAGACCTCCATCCCAGCTGACGCCGTTTTGAAGGTCCTTTGAAATTCTGTTATTTTAAAAATCCGTTGACAATCTGGGCCTCTGCCTCTTCCTCGGTCAGCCCCAGGGTCATCAGCTTTACAATCTGCTCTCCCGCGATCTTGCCGATGGCTGCCTCGTGGATCAGGGCAGCGTCAATATTGTTGGCCGTCAGGCCCGGAACCGCGATGATGTTGGCATGATCCATGATGATGGCATCACACTCCGAGTGACCGGTACATTTGGCGTTGCCGTTGATCTTGGAATTAAAGGTCTGTACGGATTCACCCTTGGCCACAGAGCGGGACACCAGGTCCGTGCTGGCGTCATCCCCATTCAAGTCCACAATATATGTGCTCACCGCGTTCTGGCTGCCATGGGTCAAAAGACGCTCTCTCACGATCAGCTTGGCGCCTGCCGCCAGCTCCGCGGTGGTGGTCCGGTCCGTGGAATCCACTCCCTTGATCTGGACCATCTCCATCTCCATGTAGCTGTTCTCTTCCATATGGACTTCTGTGCCGGGATTCAGGATGCGCTTGCCCTGTCCGTCTCCCTCGCCGTAGTGCTTCTCCACGTATTTCACCCGGGCATTTTTCCCGATAAAGAAGCGGTGGATTCCGTCATGTTCAGAATCCTGGTCGCCGCAGTTGTTGATGCCGCAGCCGGCCACGATCACAACATCCGAGTCCTCACCCACGTAAAAATCATTGTACACCATCTCCTTTAAGCCGCTTTCGCTGACCACCACGGGAATGTGTACGCTCTCATGCCGGGTGCCGGGCTTGATACGGATGTCAATGCCGTTCACGTCCGTCTTGGTGCTGATATCAATATTGGCAGTGGTGTTGCGGCTGGCCAGCTGGCCGTTGGCGCGGATATTGTACGCGCCTTCAGGCACACCGTGAAGGTCCGCCACTTCCACTAACAGTCTCTCCTGAATTTCATCTACCATTGTCTATCCATCTCCTTTTACCTATCCCCTGAATATATGCCGGGGAACTTATCTGACTGCCGTCACTGGTCCAGACTATAGAATTTACTGCATGCATCCACCGCTGAGGCTGTGCCCATGATCTGGGGCATAATCTCATCTCTGGGGCCCTGGTTCACAATCCTGCCGTCGGCAATCACCACGATCTCATCGGCTATATTCAAAATCCGCTCCTGATGGGAGATAATCAGAATAGACCCGTTGGTGTTCTTGCGCATACGCTCAAATACCTGGATCAGGTTCTGGAAGCTCCACAGGTCAATCCCCGCTTCCGGTTCATCGAACACGGACAGCTTGGAAGCCCGGGCCAGCACAGTGGCGATCTCGATCCTCTTCAGCTCGCCGCCGGACAGGCTGGCGTTGATCTCGCGGTTTATATAATCCTTTGCACAGAGGCCCACTTCGGAAAGATATCTGCATGCCTCGGCCACCGTCATCTTCTTCTTGGCAGCCAGCCGTATCAGATCCAGTACCTGGACCCCTTTAAAACGAACAGGCTGCTGGAACGCGAAGCTGATTCCCATGTTGGCCCGCTCTGTAATATTCATATCGGTAATATCCTGCCCATCGAACAGAATCCGTCCGCCGGTAGGCTTCTCAATTCCCATAATCAGCTTGGCCGTGGTGGACTTTCCGCCTCCGTTGGGACCGGTAATCACCACGAATTTGCCGTCGTCAATGGTCAGGCTTAAATCCTTTATGATTCCTATTTCTCCCTTACCGTCATTTACGTCAAAGGAAAGATTCTCTAATGTAAGCATATCATCTTCCTGCCTCTCTGCTTATTCATTCAACTTTGTCATGGCGAAAAATGCAGCCACAATCTACAGTATACACTATTTCGCCCTTTTTTACTATCCCAATTTTACCTGTTCTGGCAGAAAATGTCTGTTGCAATTGCAACAAAAAAGCGGAAAGCTCATTGTGAACTTTCCGCTCTGTTTACTGCAGAAGAAGGGAGTCGAACCCTCAAGGTATTACTACCACACGGACCTGAACCGTGCGCGTCTGCCAATTCCGCC
>URUZ01000204.1 GCA_900551225.1 uncultured Clostridium sp. | reverse complement strand
GTTTATAATAGGAAGGGTCAAGGCCAACCAGCGTCAGGGCTTCCATGGCCTTCTCCTGCGCCTGCTCCTCAGACAGCCCCTGGTTCTTGGGCCCAAAGCACACGTCCGTCAGAACGTCCACCTCAAAAAGCTGATGTTCCGGATACTGGAACACCAGGCCCACCTTGCTGCGCAGTCTCTTCATGTCATAGCCGTCGCTGTAAATATCCTCTCCATTGTAGAGCAGCTGGCCGCTGGTGGCCCGTTCCAGGCCGTTTAAATGCTGGATCAGGGTGGATTTGCCGGAGCCGGTGTGGCCGATCAGCCCCACAAACTCCCCGTCCTGTATCTCGAAGTTCACATGCTTTAGGGCCTGCTGCTCAAATGCAGTGCCCGCCCCATATACAAAATTCAAATCAATTGCTTTAATTGACATTCTGTTCCACCTGCTTCCCAAGCAGCGGAGCCAGCTGCTCCACCAGCTCTCTGCGGCTCAGTATCCCGTCCGTCAGGGGCAGCCCCGCCTGTTTCAGCTCATAGGCCAGCTCAGTGGCCTGGGGCACGTCCAGACCGTGGGATTTCAGCTCCTTCACCCTGGAGAAGATCTCCCTGGGCTTTCCATCCATCACGATCCTTCCATCGTCCATCACAATCACCCGGTCAGCGTCAATGGCTTCTTCCATATAATGGGTAATCAAAAGGACGGTGATCCCCTCCGCCTTGTTCAGCTGTCTGAGGGTGCGGATCACCTCCCTGCGGCCATTGGGGTCCAGCATGGCTGTGGGCTCGTCCAGAATGATGCACTGGGGCTTCATGGCCATGACGCCTGCGATAGCCACCCGCTGCTTCTGCCCGCCGGACAGCTTGTTGGGGGACTGAAGGCGGTAAGCAGCCATACCCACGGCATCCAGGCTTTCATCCACCCGCTGCCAGATTTCCTCTGTAGGGATGCCCATGTTCTCCGGTCCGAAGCCCACATCCTCCTCCACCACATTGCCGATGATCTGGTTGTCCGGATTCTGGAATACCATGCCTGCGGTTTTGCGCACATCCCATATATGGTCCTCATCCCTGGTGTCCATGCCGGATACCCAGACCGTGCCCTCCGAGGGCAGCAGGATGCCGTTGATGTGCTTGGCAAATGTGGACTTGCCGGAACCATTGTGGCCCAGAACCGCCACAAAATCCCCATTGCTGATGTCAATATCCACATCGTCAATGGCTCGCTTGACTTCTTCTATATTTTCATCCTCATCCCGCCTGATATAGTCAAATATCAGCTTGGAAGCTTTTACAATTCCCATATTCCGTCCTCTGGTTGGAGCGTGTTATTGCTGTGTGCAGTGAAGCGCCCGCAGAGAGCGCGCGCTTCATCGTTACGTTTTTCAATTGTAGATGAATTTAGATCATAAGTCAATAGAAAACATAGCCCAGCCATTACCTGCCTTTTACAAACTTGGTAGGCGATTTCAGGGTGTATTTCTTAAAAACCGAACAGAAATGCTTATAATCCGTAAATCCGCAGGCATCCGATATCTCACTGATCCGGTACTGCCCGGTGTTCAGCAACACAATGGCCTGCTGGACCCTGTATTTGTTGAGGAAATCCAGAAATGTCTGGCCTGTCACCTCTTTAAATTTTCTGCTGAGATAGCTGGCGCTGACCCCTAATTCCTCAGAGATCCCCTCTATGCCCAGCTTGTCCGCATACCGCCGCCTGATTGCCTCAATGGCCCTGGAGACGTACCGGTTCTCCGACAGGTCCAGCTGCATGTAGTATTCCAGGTTCATATTGCCGCCTTCCAGCTCCGCCTGCTCCATCACCTGCTCCACCTGGCGGCTGCTGGCGATCTCCCCCTGAAGCCGCTCCATGATCCGGGCCAGCTCCTCCTCGTCCACAGGCTTTAACAGGTACTCGCATACCCTGGCATCAATGGCCCTTCTGGCGTACTCGAAATCCGCGTAGCTGGTCAGGATAATGCTTCTGAATTTCACCGTTTCCCCGGCCTTCTTGATCATCTCGATCCCATCCATATAGGGCATACAGATATCTGCAATCACCACGTCCGGCTTGAATTCCAGAATCTTCTCCAGCCCCTCCTGGCCGTTGGCGGCCTCCGCAGCCACCACACAGCCCATGCCCAGCCAGTCCACGGTATAGACCAGCCCCTTGCGGATAATATCTTCATCTTCTGCAATCAACACCCTTAGCATTCTGTCTCCTCCATATGCGCCGGCAGAGTGACCACCAGCGTGGTGCCGTGTCCCTCCGCGCTGCGGATCTCCACTCCGTAGGGGTAACCGTACAGGATCTGGGTCCTGCGGTGTATATTGTAAAGCCCTGAATGTCTGCTTCTGTTCTCCTTCTGATCCAGCAGGGCCGTCAGCTCGCTGAGGACGGCAGGGGTGATTCCCACGCCGTCGTCCCGGCAGATCATCACCAGATTGCCCTCATGGATGTAGGCTTTCAGCTCCACCTTCAGATTCTCCTGGTTGCCGAAGCCGTACTTCACCGAGTTCTCAATCATGGGCTGAAGCACCAGCTTGGGAATCCTGCAGGCCAGCGCCGCCGGCTCCACGTCGATCTGGTAGCTGAACCTGCGGTTAAACCGGTATTTTAAGATGGTCAGGTAGTTCTCCAGATGTTCCAGGTCCTCGGCCAGTGTGACCTCAGCCTTGTTGCCGTCCAGGCTGTACCGCAGAAGGCTGGACAGGCTGAACACCATCTTCCCGGCGATCTCCGGCTCGATTCTGCACATATACCGGATATTTTCCAGGGTATTGTAGAGGAAATGCGGGTTGAACTGGCTCTCCAGCTGTTTGTTCTGGGAAATGGCCACCAGCTCCGTCATCTTCCTGTTGTTCTCCATCTGTCGCTTCAGGCTGGCAATCGTATCATTGTAAGCGTCCGCAATGGTGCGGAATTCGTTGTTGCTCTCAATCTGGATGGTGCAGTCCAGGTCCCCGCCCCTGGCCTTCTCCAGCACGTCCAGTATCCGGTAGAAGTCCGCCGTCTTCTTCTCAGTCACTTTCCTGGTGCTGAATAGCACCCACACAGTCATCAGAATCAGGGCAGTGATTACCAGCGCGCTGCCCAGCCCCAGAGACACCACAATATTCTGGATATCTGATATGGAGTATACCCTGAACAGCCCGCCTTGCACGCTTCCCACAGCCGTCAGATACAGATTGTTCTCATAGTTCAGCAGCCTTCCCGCCTGGCTCACCGCCCGCAGGATCTGGTTGCTGCTGTCCACAAAATTGTAGTTGTTGCTCAAATACACCCATCCGAACCGGTCCGTAATAATAATCTGGGTATCCGACCGGTCCGTGGCCTGTTTGAACTGGCTGCTGCCCACGGTAAACACCAGGTAGCCCACAATCTCATCTCCGCGCAGCAGGGCCCGCCCCAGGGCAATATCCCGTTCCTGCCCCTTCCACGCTTCCATCAGCCGGACTACATTTTCCCCGGGGGAGCGGTCCATGGAACCGAATATCCCCCAGCCTTCCTCCTGGGACGGGGCCAGATAATCCGGTACGCCCTCCCTGCTGGAGAATACCACCTCCCCGGCCCGGTCCATGACAAACAGGTCCGCCTCGTATCCCAGCCGGTTGGACATCCCATAGAAATCTTCGAAGATCCGCACCCTGCTCTCAGTGTCCATGGGTCCGTCGGGCAGATCGATCCCGCCTGCCATGTCCTCCAGCTCCTGCTCATATCCGGACAGCACCCGCTCCAGCTCCCCGGCCACAAAGGCATTGTCAGCCAGGTTGCTGCTCTTCTTGCCGCTCACCAGCGCCGCCAGAAACACCATGCCGCAGACCAGCGTAAAGATCACTGCCGGAATAATGGCATACCCGAAAAACAGCTTCTGGAGTTCGTCCCGGAAATACCGTTCCTTCTTCATTCCGCGGCCACCGTCCCCTCATTAAAGATCTCAGCAAACCGCGTCAGCCACTGCTTCTTGTTCTCCCGCACCACCGCGGCGTCAGCCTGGATCATGTGGATCTGGGACTTGTCCGGCAGATAGTCCGGTTCCTCCACATCAATGCGCACGGAACGGCGGTCCAGCCGCCCGGATATGATGGCCTGGGCCTCCCTGCTGGTCACAAAGTCCACAAATGCCTGGGCCTGTTCCATGTGACGGCTTCCCTTCACAATACACACGCAGTCAGGGGTGGAGACCACCCCCTCCTTCATATACACCAGCTTCACCGGCCCTCCGGCCGCCACATAGTGGGCCGCCCCCTCCTCAAAGGTCAGGCCCACGGCGAACCGTCCTTCCGCCACCCCCTGGTACACCTGGGAGGAGCCGCCCAGCAGCTTCCCATCCAGGTTCCCGCAGAAGGCCCGCACATAGTCCCATCCGGCCTCAGGGTCGCCGTCCCCCATGGCGAACAGCATATTGATCAGATGCTCATAGGCTGAGGAGGAGGTGGCGGGGTCGCACATGGCGATCTTGCCCTTTAACTCCGGCCGCAGCAGATCCTGATACCCCTCCACCGGAATGTCCCCGATCAGGTTGGTATTCACCATCAGAACGCTGGGAATATCTGTAAATCTCGTCATGTTGCCCTGCTGGTTTTTAAATTCCGGCTGGACCATGGCCTCGTTGGCGCTGATATACGGTTCAAACAGCTCCGCCTTTGGAATTGTAGTTGACAAAGAACCGCCCCAGAATATATCACAGCGCGGTTCTTCCTGTTGCTCCACCATCCCCAGCAGATCCCCCGTTCCCCCGGTCTTTACATACACCCTGGTTCCGGTCCTCTCCTCAAATTCTGAGACAATGGGGTTGATAAACTCCAAAGGATGAGGGCAGTATATCACCAGCTCCTCATCCGTGTCAGCAATCTGCGCGGCCGTCTCCCCGCTCCCCAGGCAGCCGGTGAGGCCTACTGTCAGGCAGGCCAGGAGGGCCGCAGCAGCTATATGCATTTTCCATTTCTTTTTCATAAATATCCGTTGCTCCACAGTATTTTCCTCTGTCTATTCGTAACAGTTCAGGACGGCTCATCTTCTTGACCGAAAAAGCCGGTCAAGAAGCATCGGATGTTCATCCGATGTGAAAAAGAGTGCGAAAGCAGTCTTATAAGCAAGCTTAACGTCTGCTTTCGCGCTCTTTTTCCCGCCGTCCTGAACTGTTACGTCTATTCTAACAACCGGACTACAGAATGTAAACCCCCTTGGGGTCGAAATCCAGGAACGCCTTTTCGCCCACCTCATAGATCCTGCGGTTCACCGGATTATAATCCGTGATCTGGATCTCCATATCCCCTACCTCCATTTGATAATACTGGTAGGAGCCCATAAATGTGGACAGGGTTACAGTGCCTTCCAGCATTCCCTGCTCCGCCAGGACCGCGCCCTCAGGGCGGATCACCAGGGTGGCCTCGTCACCAGGGCCTGCGCCTGCGAAGTTGTTTACCTCGAAGGTTCCGCCGGCCACGCTGATCATGGCTTTCTCGCCATTTACAGATTCCACTTTGGAGGTCAGGAAGTTGGCTTCCCCGATAAAGTCTGCCACGAACTTAGATGAGGGATGATAATAGATCTCCCTGGGGGTTCCGATCTGCTCCACCTTTCCCTTGCTCATGATGATGATCTTATCGGAAATGCTCATGGCCTCAGACTGGTCGTGGGTCACATAGATTGCCGTGATCCCCACCTTCTGCTGGATCTTGCGGATCTCGGTCCTCATAGTCACCCGCAGCTTGGCATCCAGGTTGCTGAGGGGCTCGTCAAAGAGCAGTACGCCGGGCTCGATCACCAGGGCTCTGGCCAGGGCCACGCGCTGCTGCTGGCCGCCGGACAGCTGGTTGGTCATACGGGATTCCATGCCGTCCATCTCCACCAGCTTTAAGATGTTTAACACCCGCTCTTTAATCTCATCCTTGGGGACCTTGCGGATCTTCAGGCCATAGGCCACGTTGTCAAATACATTGTAATGGGGAAGCAGCGCATAGCTCTGGAATACCATGGCGGTGTCCCGCTTGTTGGGAGTCAGGCTGTTGATGGCCTCGTCCCCCAGGTAGATCTCCCCCTCGTCAGGGCTTTCAAAGCCGGCGATCATGCGCAGGGTGGTGGTCTTGCCGCAGCCCGATGGGCCAAGGAGCGTCACAAAGGTTCCGGGTTCAATATCCAGCGTGGTATCCTCCACCGCGTAGAACTGTTTGCCGGTCTTGGGATCTGTGTAAATCTTCGATATATGTTCCAGGCGAACGCCTTTTTTCTGTTTATCCATAATCAATTTTCCTCCTTAACTTGTCTGCTGACTCCGAAATATTTCATCAGCGTATTCATGATGAGAACCGCGCCGTATGTGATGATAATCAGCACCGTGGCGTATGCGCAGGCCACGCCGTAGTTGCCCTTCTCCGCCTGCTCGTTGATCTGGCAGGTGATCAGCAGGAAGTCCGGCGTCACCAGCAGGATAATAGCGGAGATGGCGGTGATGCTGCGGACAAAGGCCGTCACCAGGCCGCTGAAGAAGGAGTCCTTGATCAGGGGCAGCGTAACCGTCATAAACACCTTGGCGGAGTTGGCGCCCATATCATAGGCGGATTCCTCGATGGATTTATCAATCTGGCGCAGGGCGGATATACCGCTTCTGGTGCCCGTTGGAAGGCTTCTCACAATAAACACAATGATCAGAATCCAGGCAGTGCCGTACAGGCCGCTCATAAAGCCGGTTCTGAAGATACCGTTGGCATAGCCGCGGATATAACCGATGCCCAGAACGGTTCCCGGAACAGCCATGGCCAGCATGGATACAAACTCGATAAAGCCCTTGGCCTTGAATTTCTTCTTGACCACCAGGTAGGAAATCACCATGGAAAGGAACGCTGTCAGCGGAGCCGCGATCATGGACAGTACAAAGGAGTCCTTAAAGGCTTTCAGGCCGCTGGTCTTAAACATATACTGGAACCATTTCAGGCTGAGGGTGTAGTCTCTGCCCCAGAGGGTGAACATGGCGCCAAAGGGGACCATGATGTACATCAGCAGTACAAATGCCGCGATCAGGCCGCAGAAGATGGTCAGGGGAACAGTCACGCTCTTGTCCTCGATCAGCATCCTCATGCGGGAGGCCTTGCCCGTCAGGGTGGCGGCTGTCTTTTTCTCCAGATAATACTTCTGGATCAGGAACAGCACCACAGTCAGCATCAGCAGCACCACGGACATGGCCGCCGCGCCGGTGGAGTCATAGGAACCGGTGACCTGTAAATAAATGGTAGTTGCCAGGGTGTCATAGGAGCCGCCGATCAGCATGGGGTTGGCAAAATCTGCGACAGACTCGATAAATGTCACCAGGAAAGCATTTCCAAGGCCCGGAAGCAGCAGGGGGAAGGTCACGCTGGTGAATACCTTCCAGCGGCTGGCGCCCATGTCTCTGGTGGCTTCCTCCAAGGATGGGTCGATGTTCTTTAACAGCCCCTTTAACATCAGATAGCAGACCGGGAAGAAGGTCAGAGTCTGCACAATGGCAATCCCCTTCAGGCCGTATACATTTGAATCGTAGATGCCAAGGAGGGAGCGGGTGATGATTCCGCTGCGCCCGAAGAGCATAATCATGGACAGGGACAGTACAAAAGGCGGGGATACCACAGGCAGCATGGATACCAGGCCGAACAGCTTCTCCAGCACCTTGGTCTTCAGCTTTACATACACCTCAACGTAGGCAAACAGCAGGCCGATGGCTGTGGATGCAAGGCCGGTGATAAATCCCAGCACCAGCGTGTTCTTAAATGCCTGCTGGAAACGTTTCAGGTCCAGCACCCGTTTAAATACATCCAGTGTGAATCCGGCCTCTGAGTAGAAGCTGTCTACCAGCAGCATCAGCAGGGGATAGAGGATAAATAAGGCCAGGAAAACCAGCAGTACAACGATCATGCTGACCAGAATAGGGTCTGAGAAAAATTTCTTGCGCTCCAGCTGGGCGCTTTGCTTTGTGGCCACGTACAGGCCCCCCTTTCTATTAATCATACAGATTACCTTGCGGCAAATGCCGGCGCTGCCGCGGCTGTGGGCCGGAGGGCAAAGCGTTTTTATTGGCAGGAAATGCAGGTCTCCTGCCCATAAAAACGCTGCGAAATGAGCATACTGGCGCATTTCGCAGCGCAGGTTTACCTATTTACACGATTCTTACGCGCTTTCGCCCGCAGATTACTCGGTCAGGAAACGTCCGGAGTCTGCGTTGTCGGCGGAGCTTCCCAGTGCTGCGAAGAAGTCCTCCACGTATTTTGCGCTGTTTTCCTTGGCGTCCTCAAAATCGTAGTCAATGGTGTTGTTCATATCCAGGCCGAACTTGGCTGCTTCTTCCGGCTGGGTTGCATTGCTTAATACCAGGAACTGGTAGGAACCGTTTTCTTTGGCATGATCCACACAATCCGGGGACAGAGCGTACTCAATCCACAATTTTGCCGCATTGGGATGTGCACAGCCGTTGAAGATTGCAGTGGCGCCAACCTCGAAGGAGGTTCCATCGCCGGGAACGATCAGCTCAATGTTGTCATAACCCTGAAGGATCTGGTAAATGCCGTCATGCAGGAAGCCAATTCCGATTACACACTCGCCTGGGCCTACCATCTTGGATGGGCCGGAGCCGGACTTGGTGTACTGGGAGATGTTCTTATCCAGCTTCTTAAAATATTCCATGGCCTCGTCATGGCCCTTCATCTGGATCATGGTGTTGATCAGCAGCTTCGCTGTGCCGGCTGTGTTGGGGTTGGACAGCATGATCAGGTCTTTGTACTCTTCCTTGGTCAGGTCGTCCCAGGTCTTGGGAGCTTCCAGGCCTAAGCGCTCCAGTTCTTCGGTGTTGACCATGAAGCCCAGGATTCCTTTATAGATGCCGTACCAGCAGTTGGTGGGGTCTTTGTACTGGTCGTTGATTAAGTTCTTGGCATTGATGGCATCGTACTGCATCAGCAGTCCGTCGGCAACAGCCTCGTTGTAGGGGTCTGTGGTTCCGCCGAACCATACGTCTGCGGAAGGTTTGCCCGCTTCCTCGGAGATCTTGGTGTAGACCTCAGAAGTGGAAAGCCTCTGGTATTTGGTCTTGATTCCGTACAGCTTCTCAAAGTTCTGGCATGCCGCCGACAGATATTCCTCCTCGCAGGAGCCGTATACGGTCAGCTCGCCCTCAGCTTTGGCAGCCTCAATCAGCGCATCTAAATCGCCGCCTGCAGCCTCCGCGGCCGTGGTCTCCCCAGCCTGGGTATCCTTAGGTGCCTCGGTGGCTGCTGTGGTATCGGGAGCCGCTGTGGTGGCAGGTTCTGCTGTCTTTCCTCCGCCGCAGGCAGTAAGACTCAGCGCCATGGTGCAGGCCAGTAAAAGTGACAGTTTTTTCTTCATAATAAAAATCCCTCCGTTCTTTTTCTGATAGTTTTATCTTATCAGAAAGGCCGGGCATAAAATACCGGAAAACCGGCATTTTTATCGTGTTTTCTGAACTTACGGCAACGGGTTTGGTGAGAATTCACAAAACTACAGCCTGTTTAGCACCTCATCCAGATCCAGGGTGCAGGTTCCGTCCTCCAGTTCAAAGTAGGGAATTCCGATTCCGCCGCCAGCGCGCACCTGGTCATACAGCGGGCTGCTCTCCCGCACGGCCAGATAGGCCTTCAGGTCGGGAAGGCCTGCAGACAGGTTCTTAAAATCCAGATCTGCATTTTTCTCCTTCAGGCGGCACAGGGCGTACAATGTGTCCGGGCATAAGTGGCTTCCGATTACGGTTACTTTCATAGTTGGTTCTCCTCTCAATGTTGGGCGCCTTGATATTCGGCT
>URUZ01000203.1 GCA_900551225.1 uncultured Clostridium sp. | reverse complement strand
CTTTTCTCCATAATAGGCTGCGCGGCCGTGGACGGGTTTCATGTTCCTGGTGGCCTCGGCGCCGGCTGCGGCGGCTAAGGCGGCGGCTTTCATGGGGGCGGCAGGGTATGCGCTATCCGCTTGGCCTGCGGCAACCCCCGCCGCATAAGCCTCCACCGCCGGGCACAGGGCATCCAATATGGTCCGCTCCCCAGGTTTGGAGCCTGCCTTCTCCATGATCTTCGCAACACCTGCGGTGAGTGCGGCCGCCACCTGCTCCGGCGAGGCGTCCTGGACGCCCTTCAGGGTCTTAGCCATGCCTATGAAGCCGAAGGAGAGAATGGTTCCCAGGCTGGAGGGCGCCGCCTCGTTGAAGGCATTGCCTGCCTTCATCAGAAGCTTGCCCAGGTCTGTCTCACCGGTGATCTCCATCAGCATCACCACTGCCTTAAAACCGTCGCTCATGGAGATTCCCAGATCCCCATCGCCGTTCTGCTGGTCCAGTTTGATCAGATACTCCTTGTTTTCCTCTATCTTTTCGCTGACCGCTTCCACGGCCTCTGCCAAACGCTGTGCATCCATAACATTTCCCCTTTGCCTATTTATTGTAGTTGGTATAAAACGGCGACCTGGCCACCTGGCTCAGCAGACCTTTAAGCTCCTCATCCAGCTTCATCACCGTCAGGGACAGCCCGGCCATCTCCATGGAGGTAGCGTACTCCCCAATGTGGGGCATGTACACAGTGACGCCCATATCGGTCAGCAGCTGGTGTACCCGCCGGTACACGATAAACTGTTCCTCCAACGGCGTGGCCCCCAGGCCGTTGACCATCACGGACACCTCATCCCCGGCTGACAGCGGCATGTCCGTGGCGATTTTCCCCAGCAGCACTTCCGCCGCTTCATCGGCCGTCATCATTTTGCGCACCTCCAGGCCCGGCTCGCCGTGGATACCCATGCCGATCTCAATCTCGTCCTCAGCAATGGAAAATGTCGGCTCCCCCACCTGAGGTACAATGCAGGAGGAAAGGGCTGCGCCCATGGTGCGGATATTCTCCAGGGCGTGGCGGGCCGCGCCGGCCACCTCTGAGAGAGTGCCGCCGTTCTCAGCCTTTGCCCCTGCGATCTTGAAGGCGTAGACCATTCCGGCCACGCCCCGGCGGCGTCCTGCCTCCTCCTTGGGAGCGCTGGCCACATCGTCCTTCACCAGCACCATCTCCGTGGCAATATCGTCCTCCATGTCCACTGTCTCGCAGGCCAGCTCAAAGTTCATCCTGTCCCCGCCGTAGTTGCCGAAGAGCACCAGCACGCCGTTTCCCCGGTCGCAGGCGCGGATCATATCCGCCATCTTGGCTGCCGCCGGGGAGGCGAACACATTGCCCACCGTACAGCCGTCCAGCAGGCCCTGGCCCACATAGCCCAGGAACACCGGCAGATGGCCCGAGCCGCCGGCGGTCACGATGCCTACCTTGCCCTCCCTGGACTCATAATTGCTCAGAAGAATGCGGTAGTCACCGTCCAGCAGCTTTACTTGATCGCCGTAGGCGGCGATGATGCCTTCCATGGTCTCTTTTACGAAATCTTCTGGTTTGTTGATTAATTTCTTCATGGTCTGTCCTCCGATGTTCAGCCTATATTTTCCTTTTTCCGGGAATGTTTCCCCAGGTACGCCTCTGTGATGCCCGGGTCATTCTGCAGTTCCTTGGACGGCCCGCTCATCTTGATCCGCCCCTGCTCTATCACATATGTAAAATCAGATATTTTCATGGCCAGCCTTGCATTCTGCTCATTCAGCAGAATGGTGATGCCCGACCGGTTGATCTCCACGATCTTCTCAAACATCTCTCCCACCAGCAATGGGGACAGGCCCATGGACGGCTCGTCCAGCAGCAGGATCTTGGGCCGGGCCATCAGCGCCCGCCCAATGGCCAGCATCTGCTGCTCGCCGCCGCTCATGCTCCAGGCCAGCTGCCTGCGGCGCTCCTTCAGCCTGGGGAACAGCTCATACACCATCTCCAGCTCCGCCGCAAAGGACTTCTTCCCAAAATACCCGTGCCATACAATGGTGCCTGTCTGCAGGTTCTCTTCCACCGACAGCCCAGGGAATACATGACGTCCCTCAGGCACCTGGATGATGCCCATTCTGGCGATCTGGCGGGTATTTTTCTTCACAATATCCACCTCACCGCCCACCACAATACTGCCCTTGTGGCTGATGGACCCTGATATGGAGTTCATCAGTGTGCTCTTGCCTGCCCCGTTGCTTCCGATGAGACAGGTGATCTTCCCCCGCTCCACCGCCATGTCTATGCCTTTCAGCGCTTCGATTGGGCCGTAATACGCATGCAGATCCTTTATCTTAATCATCAAAGTCCCTCCCTAAATACGCTTCCAGCACAAGGGGATTCACTGCAATCTCCTCCGGCAGCCCTCTGGCCAGGATCTCGCCAAACACCAGCACATCGATATTTTCACAGCTGCTCATCACCAGATCCATCTGATGCTCAATCAGCAGCACCCCGATGTTACAGGTCTTGGCCGCGTACATCAGCAGATTTCTGGCCTGTTCAATCTCCTGGGTGGTCAGGCCGGCGGCCGGCTCGTCCACCAGCATCACCTTGGGATGGCCCAGCATGGACCTGACAATTTCCAGTATTTTCCTCTGCCCAAAGGGAATGGCATTGATATCCTCATCCCAGTCAAAGCGGAAACCGGCCAGCTCCATCAGCTGATCCAGCTCTTTATAGAAATCACCGCCCCTGGCCCCCCAGAAGTTCTTCCAGTATCCCAGCTGGTCGTGGAGGTCCACCCCCAGCATCAGGTTGTCCCGGATATTGGAACGGTACAGGAACCTGGGTGTCTGGAAGGTTCTTCCGATCCCCTTTCTGGCCCTTAAATGGGATGGAATCCTGGTGATCTCCTCCCCGTTAAAATAGATATTTCCCTGGTCCACGTCATAGATCCCGCTGATCAGGTTCATCATGGTGCTCTTGCCCGCCCCGTTGGGGCCGATCAGGCCGTGTATCTCCCCCGGCATAACCGAAAGATCCACATGTTTGGCCGTCACAACGCCGCCAAAGCTTTTGCAGACACCTTCCAACCGCAATATTGCCTCGCCCATATCTTCCTCCTTGCCCCTCAGGTTCCCGACTGTTTTAATTTACGCTTTCTTCTCATATTCTTCAGGAAATCAGCCACTGCCCCGCCGATGCCCATGGGCATAAAGATCATCATGACAATAACGGCGATTCCGTAGATAAACATCAGATATTTATCCATCCCCCTGAGCACCTCAGGCAGGAAGGTCACAATCAGGGCGCCCACGAAAATGCCGGGGGTGCTGTTGATTCCACCCAGCATTGACATAATGACAATGGTGGTGCTCTTGGCAAAGCTGAACTGGTCCCCTGAGATAAAGCGGTTGTGCTGGGCCAGCAGAGACCCGGACAGCCCCGCAAATGCGCCGGACAGCACAAATGCAATCACCCGGGTGCGATAGATATTAACGCCCAGGGTCTGGGCCGCGATCTCATTGTCCCGGATAGAAGCCAGGGAACGCCCCAGACTGGTGCGGCGGATGCGCTCCACAAGCCCGGCGACCACCAGCACGCACACCAGCAGCAGAAAATACCATTTCTTGTAGCTGTCAAATGTAAACGAGCCCACCGAGAGGGTGCGGATCTCCGGTATCCCCTTGGGGCCGCCAAAGGCCGGTTCATAGTTTAAGAACAGGGTGTAGAGCACCTGCACAAATCCCAGGGTGGCAAATGTGCAGAAGGAATTCTTCAGCCGCAGAAACAGGATGCCGGAAGCCAGGGCCGCCAGAGCCGTCAGCAGCACCGCAACAGGCATGGCCACAGTTCCGGACATCACGAATCCCAGGCGGCCTGAGCACATATTTGCCGTCAGGTAGGCCCCGATTCCCATAAATGCCACGCCGGAGAATACAAGCTGTCCGCACATGCCCAGCATGATGGAAAGACCATAGGCAGTGATCATATTGATCAGGGCCATATTAATCACCAGCACAGTGTAGTTGTTCATTTTAAATGTTACAATCAGTGAGAATATCACCAGAAACCCCATCATGGCCCAGGTTTTCGGATCAATCCGCCTGCCTGCCGTCATTTTATACATATCGTCCTCCTCGTTATGAGCACTTGGCGCCTGTATTTTGGCGCTTACGCCTTATCAGAAACTTTGCTTACAATCAATCCCTGGGGCCTGAAGATCAGGAAGATGATCAGGATCAGGAATACAAACGCATCCTTGTAGGAGGAGAATTTAACTGTAGCAAAGGACTCCACTGTACCGACCAGCAGGCAGCCGATGATGGCTCCCTTGATGCTGCCAAAGCCGCCGATCACCGTTCCGGCGAAGGCGCGCAGCTGAAGGGCCGACAGGGACGTGGTAACCGTATAGACCGGCGCAACCATGTATCCGCCGATGGATACCAGCACAGTGACCAACATGTAGGTGACTGCTGTGGTCATCAGGGTGGAGATGCCCATCAGCTCCGCCGCAGGCTTGTCCTGGGCGGCTGCCTGCATCATGATTCCGATATAGGATTTCTCAAACAGCAGATAGATCAGAGACATTGCCGCAACGGCCACCACAATGATCAGAAGGAACTGAACCTGAAGCCTGCTTCCAAACAGATTGATTGTCAGCGCATTTCCCTTGGAATTTTTTAACAGCGGGGAAATGGTTCTGGGCCAGGAGCCGAACAGAATCATGGTCCCCTCCGACAGCACAAGGGACGCGCCCATGGTGGCGATAATGGGCGCCACCGGGTAGGATGCCCCGCGCAGCGGCCAGTAGGTCGTCAGCATAAACACCAGCCCCAGGGCCGCGTAGCAGATCAGGGACAGGGGCGCCGCAAGATAAAAGGGCAGCTGAAAATCCATAAACAGCACACAGGCAATATAAGCGCCCACCATCAGCAGATCGCCCTGTGCGAAATTGAGAACCCCCACGGCCCTGATGAGAAGGATCAGCCCCATGGCAATCATGGCGTAGATCATTCCCATGGACAGCCCGTTTACCAGAAGCGAGAAAAATACACTAAATGTCACTTTGATACCCCCAATTCCTTCTGCCGGCCAGAGGGCCGGGAAACCTGATCCCCGCCCTTTTATACCGGCAAAGTATTTTATCTGTTACCATTCACAGCACTGCCTTACCTGAATGTCACTTTTCTCACAGGTGTGGCCGCCCCGTCCTTTGTCTCACACAACATTATATAGGTAGACATCACATGGAAAGTGTCATCGTAAATCTTATAGTAGTTGTTGGCGCCCTGCATATCGGTGGAGTTCATGGCCTCGTTGATCTTCTCTCTGTCCTCAGTGGTCCCCGCCTTCTCACATGCAGCCTTGAACAGGTATACGCAGTCATATCCCCATGCGGACTGCATAGCGCTCTTGGCATCGTAGAGCTGTTCATATTTCTCCTCAAAGGCAATGGCCTCGGCCGGAACATCCAGATCCTGTTCCAGGATGTTGGGGGACCAGTCGGCTACTGTGAACCAGCCGTTTGCAGCCTCCTTGGCCACCTCAATAAAGGGGGCGCTGGCGAAGCTGGATGAGCCAAGCAGCGGGATATCACAGCCGGCAGACTGGAGCTGCTGGGCGAGGGCCACGTCCCATGCCTCGCTGACGCCCATGACCACCAGGCCGTCCACGCCGGAGCCGAGGATCTGGTTGATGATGGAACTGAAGTTGGATTCATTCTCCGGTGCACCGTAAATGTTGCTCTCCGGGACGGGAGTCCCCTTCTCCTCCATTGCCTTCACATAGTTGTCTTT
The DNA here is from genome assembly GCA_900551225.1 of uncultured Clostridium sp. Lineage (GTDB taxonomy): Bacteria > Bacillota > Clostridia > Lachnospirales > Lachnospiraceae > Enterocloster. Next base: position 4,012 of record URUZ01000203.1, on the reverse strand, counting down.
CTGGATCGTGGTGGAGGACGCTGTGGTATAGAGCACCGCCGGATTGGTCATGCCCAGCTCCTGGGCGGACACATCGGCCATAATAGGGCCTGTAAAGTCGTCGGTCACGCGGATCTGCCACACATAGTTGTTATTGGAGGCGGAGATATCCGGGTTGGACCCATTGGCAAAATAGGGCACCTTGTTCTTCTCAATCTCAGGCAGCACAGCCATACAGTTGGTGGAGAAGTAGGAACCGATAATGGCCGGAACACCGCTCTCAATCAGCTTGATGGTGGCATTGATGGCGATGGACTGGTCCGTGCCCTCATCCTGGACATCCAGCACCAGCTCCCTGCCCAGGATGCCGCCCGCTGCATTGATCTCGTCCGCGGCCATCTGCATGCCGTTCACATAATATTCACCTGTCAGCTGGTTTGGCCCGGTCAGAGGCGCGGTAGCCCCCAGCACCACCTTGCCGTCAAAAGAGGCTGCAGGCGCAGTGCCGCTGTCCGCCGCACTGCTGTCTGCCGCGGTACCGCCCGCGGCGCTGCTGCCTGCCGCACTGGTGTCAGCACTCCCTGCCGCGCTGCCGGATGTCTGGCCGGAGCCGCCGCAGCCTGCCAGTAAGGATGCTGTGAGACATAAAGGTAATAACACTGCTAAAACTTTTTTCATCTGTTCTTCCTCCTTGTATTAAGCACTTTTATGATCGTAACATAACTTTACACGCATCAGGGTCATTGCAGGCCACATCAAAGGCCCTGGCTGCCTCGTCCAGATCAAATACGTGGGAGATCAGTGGGTCGATCTGGATCATGCCGTTTGCCACGTTCTGAAGGGTCTTTTCAATCCACCACAGCCGGTCCAGCTTGATGCGGTGCATCAGGGCCAGGGTGCGGATGTCGAAACCGTCGTTGTGCCATCTGTTGATAAACAGCTTGGCCGGTTCCAGCACCCAGCTGTACAGCCCCATGATCCCGCCATGCTTAAGCACATCGCTGCACAGCTGGATCGCCGTGTCATTGCCGGCCACCTCGATCACCACGTCGGCGCCCTGGTTGTCCGTCTCCTTCAGAACGGTGCCCACCACATCGTCCCTGTCCGCATTGAGCACAATGTCCGCGCCCATCTTCTTCGCCAGCTCCAGCTTGCCGTCCACAATGTCCACGCAGATCACCTTGGCAGCGCCCATCTTCTTCACCACCTGGGCAATAACCTGTCCTGCGAAGCCCACGCCCACCACCACCACGGTGTCGCCCAGCTCCACGCCGGACTGCATCCCCGCGTAAATGGCACAGGCCGTAGGCTCTCCCAGGGAAGCCGCCTCCATGCTCATACCCTCCGGCACCTTCACCACGCCATACCCGTTATGTACCACCGGCGCCACGAAGTAATCTGCCATGGTATTGTACCAGCCAAAGGACATCACCTTGTCCCCCACCTTGAAATCCGAAACATTTTTGCCTATTTCCACAATCTCTCCGGCGGCCTCATGTCCCATCATCAGCGGATAGCTGTGGTGGGCCTCATTGTTGCTGGAAACCTGCTCAACCATGACCTCCCTGGGCATCTTGCCCTCAGAATAGTTTTTATCTGTGCCGCATATAGAAGACATATATGTCTTTACCAGCACTTCATTGTCTCCCGGCTTCAGATCCAGTTCTTCCAAAACCACCTCTCCCGGCGTTTTTGTCACTACTACTCTTGTTTTCATGATAACCTCCTGTGAATTTTAATATGACATTTGCATTTCATTCCTTCACTCATATTTACAGCAAGTTCCATGCCAACAGGTTTTTAACAGGTTTTCGGGGAATAGGGCCGGCTTTTCTCACATTTTTCTCAAATCAAAGTACAAAAAATTTGCATTATGAGAAAAATTATCATAATGCAAATTAATTGAGGCGGTAACTCCGGGCGGGACCTGCGGGCCGGTCCTGTTAAGCTTGAGGGCCGGTCCTTCTAAGCTTGCGGGCCGGTTCTGCGCGGCCGGGGCCGTCAGCTCATTTTGTTCAGCCGCCTGTACAGGGTCGCCAGGCTGATCCCCAACACCTGGGCAGCCTTCTTTTTCCCTTCCGTTGTATTTCCATATTTTGTTAATGCTTCCCGGATGCGGTTCTCCTCCATCTCCCGCAGGCCGCACTCCTGTACCGGCTCCCGGACTGGCTGCGGCGGCTCCTGGCGGTTGTCCAGAATCTGTGAGGGCAGGCAGCCGGCCCCCATGAATCCCGACGGATTGTCCGTGTTCATGGAGATCATATACTGCACAACATTTTCCAGTTCCCGGATGTTACCCTTCCAGCAGTACCGGCAGAGATACTCCATTGCCTCCCTGTCAATGCCCTCCACATTTACCTCAAAAAATGAGCGGTACTTGTTGATGAAATAGTGGACCAGCACCGGTATATCTTCGGGCCGCTCCCGCAGCGGCGGCAGATGGATCTCAAAAATATTCAGCCGGTAGTAAAGGTCCTCCCGGAACTTGCCCTCCTCCACCATCTTCTCCAGATCCTGGTTGGTGGCTGAAATAATGCGGATGTCCAGGGAGATCTGGCGGTTGCCGCCAACCCGTTCCAGCTTCCGCTCCTGCAGTACGCGCAGCAGCTTGGCCTGGAGGTGGAAGGGCATGTCGCCGATCTCATCCAGAAAGATGGTGCCGGTATTGGCCAGCTCGAATTTCCCAATCTTTCCCCCTTTCTTGGCCCCTGTAAATGCCCCCTCATCGTAGCCAAACAGCTCTGATTCCAGCAGCTCCATGGGAATGGCGGCGCAGTTGACGGTGATAAACGGACTGCCGCACCGGTCCGAATCATTGTGTATGGCCCTGGCAAACATCTCCTTGCCGGTTCCGGTCTCCCCGGTCAGCAGGATGTTGGGCATGGTTTTGGCCACCTTGCTGGCGATCTGGCGGAGCCGCTTCATCCGGTCACTGTTGCCCAGGATGTGGTCAAATGTGATCTGGTTTTCCCGGAACGCCTCCCCCGCAATCCGGCTCCCCACATTCTCAATGGTCTTGAAGTTGAGTATTTTGGCCAGGTCCTTCCCGCCGTCCGCGGCTTTGTAAAACAGGGCGCCGTAGCTGGAGTCCCCAATCTTTATTTTCTCATAGACGTTGATGCTCTCATCTATAATCATGGTCTGGAACACCGGGTCCGGTATCAGGTCCAATATGTTTTTTCCCAGAATCTGGGAAGAGTCCATTCTGAACAGCTTGGACGCCTTTTTATTGATATTGCGGATGTTGTTGTCCGCGTCCAGCAGCACATAGCCATCGGAAATCTGTTCCAGAATCTGGTTCAGCACCTGGTTCTGGTTGTCCATCTTCCTGTAGATTAACTGCTCTGTGCGGCGCACCTCCTCCTCCTTCAGCTTCAGCACAATCAACTCGCACATGCTCTGGATAAAGTTTAAAAGGCTCCTGCGCTCATCCTTCACCTTCTCCGTGTGTTCCTGCTGGTAGCAGATCAGGCCCATGACGCCCACGATCTGGTTGTCGTACACTATGGGGCAGTGGATATACCCCATCTCCTTGCAGTCGCTGCGCATGTTGCAGCTGAGGCAGGCCGCGCTGTTCCGGTCAACCATTGTGCTGATCGCGTACTCGCCGGAGTCAATGACCCGTTTGACCACTCCGCCATTCTGCGGTATGGGCTTGTACACAGTCCCCGCCACCCGGCGCAGGTCCCTGTCAATGACCTGAGTATCGATGCCAATGGCAAATGTGATGCCCTGGGCGATGCGCTGAATAAAATCTTTAATCTCCATTAAATCCGCCAATTCTTTCCCTCCCCATTTTTTCCCATTTATCATTAGTTATATATATAGTTTTAACATCAATCCCTCAAATTCTCAATGGAAGGGGAGGATTAAAAAGGGGCTGTGAAAAAAGTCACATGATAAAATGAATGCGTTTGGAAGATGTGCCGAAAGCATCTTTCTGTTTTGACGCGGACGTTGGCTGGGGTGTTGGCCGCGAAAAGAAGGAGGTTGGGGTGGGGAGGACAGCGGAGGGACCGGCTCCTGGTTACGG
>URUZ01000202.1 GCA_900551225.1 uncultured Clostridium sp. | reverse complement strand
CTCCGCAAACGTGGGACGGAATTGGTCTGGCGGACCGCGGGCAGGGTGTAGGCTTTGGCAAAATTAAATGGCTCCTGCGGGGAGATCCAGCCGTTTGAGCGGGCGTTGCTTACCAGGCAGGGACTTGCGATGTCGTAATCTTCTTCAATGATATAGCAATTGCTGATTGCCGCCCGGTCGTGGATCTGCTTTGCGGCCCAGTCCCGTCCGGCAGTCTCCAACAGCCATGCCTCTTTTGAATCCACGATCATATAGGAATTCTCATAACGCCGGTCGAATAGAGGGCAGGCGTTTGCATTTTGCCCATATTCTGCCAGAAGGCCGGTGATAACCTTCAGGGCTTTTGCTGCGCTGGAACCGCGCTCAAGGCCTAAGCGCAGCAGATCCATTCCCAGTAGCCCGGTCTCTGTTTCTGCCGCTGCCCTGCTTCCCTGGGCCTCGTTGGCAATGGCAACGCCTTTTTCGTTGACGCCCATTTCGAATCCCCAGATCCAATAGGGCTTTGAGCCCAGGATGCCGTAAGTGTGGGCTGCCTGGGGGATGGATATGTAAGTGCACTGCAGCATATCACCAGGACTGTGGTCTGCTGCGGGAACCCATACAAGGGGCTGGGATTCGCCCAGGGGCCGGTCGCTGTTTTTGGCTAACATATTGCTGTTATAGGCACTGAAATCTGCTGTTAATACAAGGGTATCGCATGATAACATGATGGTTCCTCCTGAGAATTATTTGTGGTTTTGCGGACAGAATGCCTGTTTCAGGCATTCTATAAATGACAGTTCCTGTGGGGCGAGCACATACCCCTCACGTTGTATCCAATATGTTTTGATCGTGAGGTTCGTATCATTTAAAGGAATATATTCGATGTGCTGCGTATTATTAAGATTATAATGACCCCAGTCACAGCCCAGGTAATAGCCGTCCGTCCCGCCAATAACCTGAAGGAGCGTCCCGCGGTCCTGGACGATGATTCGTTTTTTGACAACATTCTGATTATATTGAAAAATATCTGAGCAGTAGTTGATCTTTGTGATGTCCTCATCAGAATAGGTAACATGCGGGTAAGACTCCAGGGCAGCACTGTCTATGCTGACCTGGCCGGCCAGAGGGTGGCCCCGGCGTACCTGGGCGCATACGGGACTCTCATCCAGCAGATGGCTCTCCAGACCCAGATTGCGGCACATCAGCAGGAAATCGGCATCCCGCTCATTGGTAGTGTGAAGAATGCCCAGATGATAGATGCGGTTTGTCACCAGACGCAGTATATTTTCGGTCGGCTCTTCCTGAAGCGCCAGGTTCAGCAGTTTCATATCACGGCAGTTCTCCTGGTAGAAATTCAGGAATGCGTTTACTGACACAGAGCAGCGCTGTGTGGCGATCAGAAGCGTCATTTCATCATTTTTATGATGATTAAAATACTGGCTGTCCAGTTCCTCAATGTCCGCCAGAACCTTTTTTACCTTATCTAAAAATAACTGCCCGTCATAGGTCGGGATTACCCCTCTGTTGGTACGCCGGAATATAGATATGCCGATTTGATCTTCGGCATCTTTTAAAATGCGGCTTAAGGTCGACTGTGAGATATACAGGGACTGTGCCGCCTTGTTGATGGAACCGATCTGCTCGATTTGTATCAAATAGCGTAAATTCTGGATATCCATTTTTTTCCGTCCTTCCTGTGCTTTTACAATATCCGGTTTTAACCGACAATGCAATAAGATTCCGCATTTTTAGTTATGAGGATTATGCATGGCCGCTACATGAAAAACGGCATTCCGAAGATAGTACATTTTTGCTATAATTTTATTATAAAATAACTCTTTTTTAGATAAAATGCCGGGCCGGTGCAAGAAAAAGACTATTTTTGGGGAACAGTGGTAGTGGGGAAATGTACAAAAGAAGAAAAGGAGTGGAAAAGCATGTCAACAGCTGTAAAAATAGGGGTCATTCTGGTGTATGTAGGGCTGATAACAGCAATTGCGCTTTACTGTGGGCGCGGCAATAAGACTTTTAAAGATTTCGCCATCGGCGGGGCGAAAATACCATGGTTCATTATGGCCGGCACTTTGTTCTCCACCTTCTGCGGCGGAGCAACAATGGTGGCTTATGTGGGGAACTTCTATTCACAGGGCATGATCTGGCTGTGGATTCCGATACAGGTATCACTGGTAGGCCTGATTTATCTGGTCATCTGCAAGCGGATTTTTAATATGCGCCAGATCTCAACTGCAGACATTATGGCCAGGCGCTATGGCGAAAATACGCGGCTTTTGTCATCGATTGTTGTTATGATTGCAGAGGTGGGAATGGTAGCCGCCATGATGAATACATTTGCCGCCATGGTTACCACTTATGTAGGTCTGAACAAGCCAATGGCCCTGTGCCTGGCCGTAGTCCTGTTCATAGCCACAGCCGCTTTGGGCGGTTATAAAGGCGTTGCCACAACCGATGCCATTCAAGGCGTGATCATTTTCTGCGGTCTGCTGATGGGCGTGACGATTTTTACAAAAGAGGCGGGCGGCTTTCACGCTATTGCGCAGGCAGCCGGGCCGGAAAAGATGAGTATTTTCAGCACGGCCAATGGGTGTTCATTTATCACCATATTGGGTACGTTTGTCTCCAGCTTTGGCATGCATATGGCGCTTCAGAGCGGCTATGTCAGCCGTATCAATTCGGTGGGGACGCTGAAGGAGGCGCGCAAAGGGCTTACGGCGTACGTGATTTTTATAACATTGGCATTTGCTGTGTTCGTCCCGATCATCGGAATGAGCGCCAATGTATTGCTGAAAAATGAAACCATCGGCGATTCGGTGATCGGAACTATGCTGAATCTGTATATGAGCCCGGCCATATCCTGCATCTATGTGGCGGCAATCGTTTCCGCAGTGCTCACAACGGCAAATTCATCACTCCTTTCCGCCTCGATCTGTATCACACATGATATTTACGGGCGGATAATCAATAAAAATGCCACGGATAAACAGCAGCTGGCAGTTTCCAAGGCTGCAATTGTTGTGCTCACGCTGGTGGCACTCCTGATTACGCAGTATTTTACCACCATTATATCAATGATGTTTGTGACATATACAATTAATGCGCTTATCGCAATTTCTCTGTTTTCAGGTTTATACAGCAAAAAGGGCGGCTCCACAGCAGCTAATCTCTCGCTGGGGCTGGGAATTGTCAGCGTGCTGGTCTGGCTGCTGATGGGGACTCCCTATGGAATCCATGTGGCCGTAATCGGCCTGCCGGTTGCAGGTATCGGATATGTAATCGGAATGAAATTCGGCAGAAAACCGACGGAACAGCAGATGGCTGTTGTGGATGAGTCGGCGCGGAATGTTGTGGAAAGTTAAACATGAAACCGCTGAATCCATTGCGCCTGGGAATGACTTTTGCAGGATGTTTTCTTGGGGCGGGCTATGTATCGGGACAGGAGATCTGGCAGTTTTTTGGAGTTTTCGGCGCTGCTGGATGGTTGGGATTGATGATTGCACTGGCTATACTGTTCGGGGCCGGCTGTATGCTGCTTCAAGTGGCTGGAATATTGGGGGCGCGGCCTGTGGACCAGCTTATATTCGGCGGGGCGGCTCCGCGTCTGAGCCGCTGTATGGCGATGCTGCAAATGCTGTTTTTGTTCAGCGTGGTCGCTGTTATGACTGCCGGGGCCGGGGCGCTGCTGAAGCAGCAGCTGGGGCCTGAGGAGTGGATCGGAGGATTGGTTTTAACAGGTCTGATCTATCTGGGTGTGATGAAGGGAATCTCTGGTGTCATCTCATTGTTTTCCGTATCAGTCCCGCTTTTGGCCGCGGCGGCGCTGGGGCTGTCCGTGATGGCATATCTTTATCTGCCTGAAGTACCGGCGGATAAGATGCGTATTACCGCAAGCCCATTAATAGGCAGCTGGCTGACGGGCGGCATCACTTTTGCAAGTTATAATTTATTCAGCTCTATGGGTGTGCTGGCAGTGCTGGGCGGGCTGATACAGAACCGTGCGGCCGTATACAAAGGAGTTGGGGCGGGGACAGCGGTGCTTCTGCTGATTGCGGGGGGTGTGCTGTGCACGGTAACCGCCCATCCATGGCTGGGCGGGGAGCAGCTTCCGATGCTGGCGCTGGCAAGCGCGCTGCATCCTGCACTGGGCCGCCTATATGGGGGCCTTCTGCTGACCGCGATGTTTGGTACCGCATTGTCCTGCATGAACGCGCTGACAGAACATTTAAGATGGTACTTTCCGAAGATGGCTGACAGGAAGCAGAGGTCTGCGGGACTGCTGCTGTGCGGCACCTATCTTTCAAGCGGGGCGGGTTTTCATGCACTGGTGGGGGCCGTTTATCCGGTGTTTGGATATTGCAGCAGTATCTTTCTGGTCATTCTGATTATACGTTTCGTGCGTATACGGAAAATCAGATCGTGAAGCAGGGAGGGGATTCAGGCTTAAGGAAGTATGCAGTGATTGTGTTAAAAAGCAGCAGCTGCTGGCAATTTGTTTTATAATTGCCGGTGGCCGCTGTTTTTTTAAAATTATGGGTTGACATTTCTCAAAAACTGAATATAATGAATGTATAAACACATGAACAATCATTCATATGTTAATCTGAAGCACGATGTAGAGCAATTAAAAAAGGAGGAACCCCATGGCGTTAAATGACGTGGAATGCTGTGATACTTACCAGGTTCACGAGGATGTGGTGCGGTCCGTCAACGAGAAGATGCCCGAGGAGGACCAGCTGTATGACCTGGCGGAGATCTTCAAGGTGTTTGGTGATTCCACCAGGATCAAGATCCTGTATGTGCTGTTCGAGGCCGAGATGTGTGTCTGCGACATTGCACAGACTTTGAACATGAACCAGTCGGCCATCTCCCACCAGCTGCGGATTCTGAAGCAGAACAGGCTGGTAAAGAGCCGCAGGGAAGGCAAGTCCGTGTTTTACTCTCTGGCGGACGGGCATGTGAGAACCATTATCAACCAGGGCATGGAACACATTCAGGAATAACCTGATGGAATTTAATAATAATAATTGGAGGATAAGAATATGAAGAAGAAATTTAAACTGACGGATCTGGATTGTGCAAATTGTGCGGCAAAGATGGAGGAAGCCATCAAGCGCATCGAGGGCGTGGCTGCGGCAAATGTAAGCTTTATGACCCAGAAGATGACCATTGAGGCAGAGGAAGATCAGTTTGAGCGCATTATGAAAGAGGTTGTGGACGTGTGCAGAAAGGTGGAGCCGGACTGCATCATTAACCTGTAAGGCGCAGCTGGAACCGGAAAGGAAAGTGACATGACCAAGAAGCAGAAAACCATGTTGATGCGGATCATCGGTACTTTTATCATCTATATACCCCTGGCTGTGGCGGAGCATATGGAGGTGTTTGCGCCCAAGGGCAGTATGGTATGGCTGGGGCTGTATCTCCTGCCCTATGGGGTCATCGGCTGGGATATCATATTCCGCGCCCTGCGCAATATACGCAACGGCCAGGTCTTTGATGAAAACTTCCTGATGGCACTGGCCACTTTCGGAGCATTTGGAGTGGGCGAGTATTCTGAGGGAGTGGCTGTTATGCTGTTCTATCAGGTGGGAGAGCTGTTCCAGAGTTATGCGGTGAGCCGCTCCCGCCAGTCGATTACGGATCTGATGGACATCTGTCCGGAGTATGCCAACATCGAGGAGGACGGCCAGCTGCGCCAGGTGGATCCGGATGATGTGCAGGTGGGAGATATCATTGTGGTGAAGGCCGGGGAGCGGATTCCCCTGGACGGCCAGGTGGTATTCGGAGATTCCATGGTGGACACTTCGGCCCTGACGGGAGAATCAGTACCCAGAAGAGCGGCTGTGGGCGATGATGTGATCAGCGGCTGTGTAAATGGAAGCGGGCTTCTGCGTATCCGGGTGACAAAGGAATTCGACGATTCCACAGTTGCCAAGATTCTGGAGCTGGTGGAAAATGCCAGCAGCAAGAAAGCGCCTGTGGAGAACTTCATTACTAAATTCGCGCGCTATTATACACCGGTGGTGGTTATGGGGGCTGTGGCCCTTGCGGTGATCCCTCCGCTGCTGTTTGGCCAGTCCTGGGCGGAATGGGTCCGCAGGGCATGTACCTTCCTGGTAATCTCCTGTCCGTGTGCGCTGGTAATCTCAGTGCCTATGAGCTTTTTCGGCGGCATCGGAGCCGCTTCCAAGAAGGGTGTGTTGGTGAAGGGAAGCAACTACCTGGAAGCGCTGGCGGATATGACCACCATTGTATTCGATAAGACAGGTACCCTCACTAAGGGCGAGTTCAAGGTTACAGAGATCCTGCCGTCATCATCCATGAATGAGAAGCAGCTGCTGGAACTGACAGCTTATGCGGAGAGTTACTCCGACCATCCCATCTCCCGCTCCATCCTGGACGCTTTCGGCCAGGAGCCGGACAGAAGCAGGGTCAGCGAGAACCATGAGATTGCCGGGCACGGTATGGAAGCAGTTGTAGACGGACGGACCGTGCTGGCGGGCAATGAGAAGCTGATGAAGAAGATGGGAATTGCCTACGCTGAGTGCCAGGCAGTGGGTACCGTGGTGTATGTGGCGGTGGATGGTGTGTTTGCCGGTTCCGTTGTCATCGCCGACTCGGTTAAGGAGAGCGCCAGACAGGCCATCACAGATCTTAAGAGGGTGGGCGTTAAGCGCACGGTGATGCTCACCGGCGACCGCAGGGAAGTGGGAGAGGGCGTAGCCGTCCAGCTGGGCCTGGATGAGGTTCACGCCCAGCTGCTGCCTGAAGATAAGGTACAGCAGGTGGAGCAGCTCTTAAAGGGGCAGAGGAAGGGTGAGAAGCTGGCCTTTGTGGGAGACGGGATCAACGACGCTCCGGTGCTGACCAGGGCGGATGTGGGAATCGCCATGGGAAGCATGGGTTCGGATGCAGCTATTGAGGCCGCGGACATTGTGCTGATGGATGACGATCCCTCCAAGATCGCCTCCGTGGTGCGCATCGCCAGGAAAACACTGGTGATTGTCAAGCAGAACATTGTGTTTGCCCTTGGGGTCAAGGCCATCGTGCTGGCCATGGGTGCCTTTGGAATGGCCAATATGTGGGAAGCCGTGTTCGCAGACGTAGGCGTGTCGGTGATCGCCATCATCAACGCTATGAGGGCGCTGAACGCCGAATAGAATAAAAGATCCGCCCGGCCACGTAATAGTGAGCCGGGCGGATTACGTTCCGGGCGTTGAAACGCTCCGTTGTTACAGAATAATATCTTCCAGGCGGCGCTTGGGCACATAGTGCACCTGATTCTCATCCCGGTAATAGGTGGTGCTTCCATCTGCGTTCAAGGGGGCCAGAACCACCTGCTCCACCGGTTTGCCAAGGGCCAGCACAAGGTCAATGGAGTAGGCCTGGGGGTCCAGGCAGAGGGTCTCGGCCAGCTCGGAACGTTTGACACTGCCCAGCATACAGCCGCCGTATCCCTTTTCCACAGCACTCAGCAGGATGGTCTGGGCGGCAATACCGTCGTCCCACTGTTTGTTCTTCCCAATGGCCAGGTCACAGGCAATGATAATGTATGCGCTGGGCCGTTCGCCCTCCGAAGGGCCAGGCCAGTCTGCCAGCGCGCCGGCCCAGTTAAGGGACGGGTAGACGCGGGCGCATTCTTCAGGGGTATTGACGAGCTTGAATTTCAGCGCCTGGGCATTGGCAGCGGAGCCGGTGATCCGGGCTGTATCTACCATATCCATCAGCTCCTCTGCAGAAATCGGCACGTCCTGTTGAAATCTTCTGTAGGAACGGCATTTCAGTACAAGATCTTTAAACATTGGATAACCTCCTTTTGCGTTTATATCTATGCATCCGGCAGCAGTTCCCTGCCGGCAAGTATATGCTGTTTGATGGCTTCAAAGGTCTGTGCGCTGAGCACATGTTCCATCCTGCAGGCATCCTCCAGCGCAGTCTTTTTGTCCACGCCCAGATACATCAGCCAGTTGGACAGCAGCGTGTGGCGCTCCAGCATGGTCTCCGCAATCCTGCTGCCGGCCTCAGTCAACGTGATATGGCCGCTGCCGTCCACCAGTATATAGCCGTTTTCCCGAAGATTTTTCATGGCCACACTTACGCTGGGCTTGGAAAAATCCAGCTCATTGGCAATGTCTATGGAACGGACATGGGGTTTATCTTTGCTTAACATCAGTATAGTTTCCAGATAATTTTCTGCTGATTCTTGAATTTTCAAAAGTCCACCTCTCCCTCAACACGTAAAGTCCGGTATTCCCGTTAAAGTCTAGTGTATCATACTTTAATTAAAAGTTCAAACATCGGAAAAAGTATTGACAATGAGGGGCGGGAGTGCTACTCTTTAACTATAAGTTAGAAATGACTAACTATGTTCGGAAAGGAAGTGTAATTATGCTTACATTTTTAATGGAAAATATTGCAACGATTATTATCACCGTGGTGCTGGTGGCAGTAGTGGCATTAGTGGTGAGAGGGATGATCCGGGACAGGAAGGCCGGGAAATGCTGCGGCGGCTGTTCAGGGTGCAGCGGCTCATCCGGGTGTCATGGACATCATCCGGTTAAAAAGCCGGATTAACGGGTTTTCCCTGTTTTTTCCTTTGTTATAAACCCCTTTTCATATTCAAGCTGATATGTTAATATAAAGGGATAACAGAATGACTGGACAGGAAAAAACATGAATTACATTGTATTAGATTTAGAATGGAACCAGAGTCCGGGCGGTAAAGAGGAGTCTGTGGAGCATCTTCCCTTTGAAATTATAGAGATCGGCGCAGTGAAACTGGATGAGGATTTTGTGCAGACAGGAGAGTTCCACCGGCTGATCCGGCCCCAGGTTTATCACCAGATGCATTTTAAAATATCAGAAGTGACGCACATGAATATGGGGGAACTGAAGAATCAGGGAAGAACCTTTCCCAAGGTGATGCGGGAGTTTTTAAGCTGGTGCGGAAAGGATTTCTGCTTCTGCACCTGGGGGTCCATGGATTTGACCGAGCTGCAGCGGAATATGGCGTACTATCATATAGAGATTCCGTTTACCGTGCCTCTTTTTTATTATGATGTGCAGAAACTCTACTGTCTGGAACACGGAGACGGGAAGAATAAGCCGTCCCTGGACCAGGCGGTGCAGGAGCAGGGCATCCCTCAGGAACGGCCTTTCCACCGTGCCCTGGACGACGCCTACTATACCGGCCGGGTGCTCAGCGTACTGGATTTCCAGCAGGCCCGCCCCTATGTGTCGGTGGACTACTACCGGCTGCCGGCTGCCAGGGAGGGCGAGGTGCTGCTGCGCTTCCCCAGCTACCTGAAGTATGTATCCAGAACTTTTGAGACCAGGGAAGAAGCCCTGAAGGACAAGACTGTCAATGACATGGTGTGCCCCCGCTGTAACCGTATGTTGAGGAAAAAGGTGCGGTGGTTCCCATATGGCCAGCGCTTCTGCTTCGGCCTGGCCAACTGCCCGGAGCACGGCATGGTGCGGGGCAAGCTGCGCATCAAGAAGGCGGAGTACGGCGAGACCTATGTGGTCAAAACCATGAAGATGGCCACTGACGAGGAGATTCAGCTGATTATACAAAAAAAGGAAGAGGGGCGGAGGAAACGCAACTCTAAGAATCATTTGAAAAAGCAGAGGCAGAAGCAGCAGGATTAACGAATAACATGGGGCTGGGAAAAAGGTCTTTGCTAAAAAAGAATGCTTTTGGGATAGGTGCCGAAAGCGTTCTTTTTTATTTTTTGGATGTTAGAGGATTTAGGCGCGAATTGTTACGCGGACGGAGTTAGATGCATCCGTCCGTGAGAGCCAGGTGCTGCGGGCGGGAAGGTTCGGGGACGGGTTCCGGCGCAAAGTAATTCTA
>URUZ01000201.1 GCA_900551225.1 uncultured Clostridium sp. | reverse complement strand
GTACACTTACAACAAGGACCAGATCAAGGTGGTGAACGCCACGGAGATCATTGCCACGGAAGAATCCCCGGTGAACGCCATCCGTAAAAAGAAGGACTCTTCAATAGTAGTTGGCATGAATCTGGTCAAACAAAAAGAAGCGGATGCCATTGTCTCCGCAGGAAGCTCCGGCGCAATCCTGGTAGGCGGCCAGGTGATTGTGGGACGGATCAAGGGAGTGGAACGTCCTCCCCTTGCACCGTTGATCCCCACGGAGAACGGCGTTTCCCTGCTGATCGACTGCGGCGCCAATGTGGATGCCAGAGCTTCCCACCTGGTGCAGTTTGCCCAGATGGGTTCCATCTATATGGAACATGTGATGGGTATCAGGAACCCCAGAGTGGCCATTGTCAACATCGGCGCGGAGGAGGAGAAGGGCAATGCCCTTGTGAAGGAAACCTTCCCGATGCTGAAGTCCTGCCCGGGAATCAACTTCATCGGAAGCATCGAGGCCAGGGAGATTCCCCACGGCGGCGCGGACGTGGTGGTCTGCGAAGCATTTGTGGGCAATGTGATCTTAAAGCTGTATGAAGGTCTGGGCGCTACCCTTTTAACCAAGATAAAGGGCGGCATGATGACCAGCCTCAGAAGCAAGATAGGCGCCCTTCTGGTAAAGCCGGCCTTGAAGGAAACCCTGAAGTCATTTGACGGCAGCCAGTACGGCGGCGCGCCCCTGCTGGGCTTAAACGGCCTGGTGGTAAAGACCCACGGGAACTCCAAACGCACGGAGATCCGCAACGCCATCATCCAGTGTGTAACGTTCAAGGAGCAGGAGATCAATGAAAAGATCCGGGAGAGCCTTGGCGTTCAATAGAACCAAACTAAAAACAGCGAATTAATTAAAGAAAAGAGGAGCGTAAAAGAAAAATGGAATTTGAGAAGTTACAGGGGATTATTGCAGAGGTATTAAACATTGAGGCGGAGGAAGTGAGCATGGGGGCCACCTTCGTGGACGACCTGGGTGCCGACTCCCTGGACATTTTCCAGATCATTATGGGGATTGAGGAGGAGTTCGACATTGAGATTCCCAATGAGGCTGCTGAGCAGATTGTGACCGTGCAGGATGCAGTGGAGCAGATCAAAAACGCATTAAACTGATGGAGAAAGCAGAGAGGGGCTGTCAGACGCAGCTCCTTTGTGTATTTATAAAGCAAGCAGAGAGGAATCTATATGAGCCGTAATTTACAGGAATTGGAAGAAAAAATCCAATATCATTTTACCGACCAGATCATGTTTGCACAGGCGCTTACCCACAGCTCCTATGCCAATGAACACCGCTGGGATCACAGCCGCTGCAATGAGCGCCTGGAATTTCTGGGCGATGCCGTTCTGGAGATTGTCACCAGCGATTTTTTATTTCACAAGTATGAGAACCTTCCCGAGGGGGATCTGACCAAGATCCGCGCCAGCATTGTCTGCGAGCCGACTCTGGCATACTGCGCAGGGGATTTAAGCCTGGGTGAATACCTGCTGCTGGGTAAGGGCGAGGAGGCCACAGGCGGCAGAGGGCGCAACTCGGTGGTGTCGGACGCCATGGAGGCCCTGATTGGGGCCATTTATCTGGACGGTGGTTTTGCTAATGCAAAAGAGTTTATACATCGGTTCATTTTAAATGATATCGAACACAAACAGCTCTTTTATGATAGCAAGACTATCTTACAGGAGATGGTGCAGAGCTACGGGGTAAGTCCCCATAACTGCGTTCAGGGAAGTGGAATGACGCCGAGTCTGTCCTATGAGATCCTGAAGGAGGAAGGGCCGGACCACAACAAGTCCTTTGAGGTGTGCGCCAGGATCGGCGATCAGGAGATCGGCCGCGGAAACGGCAGGACGAAAAAGGCGGCGGAGCAGGTGGCTGCCTACAACGGCATTCTGAAACTGAAAATGGAAAGCCTCCCTCACTGCGTTCAGGGGAGTAGTGCGGAACCGAAAATCCAGTAAAGCAGCAGGTGAACTATGTATTTAAAAAGTATTGAGATACAGGGATTTAAATCCTTCGCCAACAAGATCGTGTTTGAGTTCCACAACGGAATCACAGGAATCGTCGGCCCCAACGGCAGCGGCAAGAGCAACGTTGCAGACGCGGTGCGCTGGGTGCTGGGCGAACAGCGGATCAAACAGCTGCGGGGCGCCAGCATGCAGGACGTTATATTCGCGGGTACGGAGCTGCGCAAGCCCCAGGGATTCGCCTTTGTGGCAATTACCCTGGACAACTCGGACCACCAGCTGGCCATTGATTATGACCAGGTGACCGTGTCCAGGCGTCTGTACCGTTCCGGTGAAAGCGAATATATGATCAACGGCAGCGCCTGCCGTTTAAAGGACATCAACGAACTGTTCTACGACACAGGTATCGGCAAGGAAGGCTACTCCATCATCGGACAGGGCCAGATCGACAAGATCTTAAGCGGCAAGCCGGAGGAACGGCCGGAATCGTGAAATTCAAGCGCAGAAAGGCCATTGCCCAGAAGAAGCTGGAGGACGAGCAGGCCAACCTGGTGCGTGTCAGCGACATTTTATCAGAGCTGGAGAAACAGGTGGGGCCTCTGGAGCGCCAGTCCAAGGCAGCCAGGGAATATCTTCAGCTGAAGGAGGACTTAAAGCTCTGCGATGCCAACCAGTTCCTCATGGAGACAGAGGACATCCAGAAGCAGCTGTCTGAGGTGGAACAGAAGAAGCAGATCCTCGCCGGAGACCTGGACGGGTCCAGGGTCCAGGAGGAGAAGCTGAAGGAGGAGTACGATGCGCTGGAGAACGCCCTGGCCCAGGAGGACGCCCGGATGACGGAGAACCGCAGCGCCCTGAACCAGGCCACTGTGTCAAAGAGCGGGCTGGAAGGCCAGATAGGCGTGCTGAACGAGCAGATCCACACCGAGGAGCTGAACGAGGAGCATTTCAACAGCAGAAAAACAGCCATCACCAGGGATCTGGAAGCCAGAAAAGAACAGCTGGCTGTATATGAGGACCAGAAGAAAGAGATGGACGGCCAGGCCGCACAGGTGATGGAACGGCTGGATGAGGCCGCCAGGACCCTGGAGGGCCAGGACGAGCTGATCCGCAGCCTGGAGCAGGAGATCGAAGCCCAGAAGTCAGGCATCATCAACGCGCTGAACGAGCGGGCCACGCTGACGGCCAGACAGCAGCGCTATGAGACTATGATGGAGCAGGTGAACCTGCGGCGCAGCGAGGTGACCCAGAAGCTGCTGAAATACAAGAGCGATGAGTCTGTACAGGACGAACAGATTAAGAGCGAGGAGGCCGCCCTGGCCCAGGTGGAGGCGGCGCTGGAGGAGAACCAGAGCGCAGCCCAGCAGACCGAGGAGGAGCTAAACCAGGCGGACCAGGAGCTGCGGCGTCTGAACCGCAATTTAAACGACACCCAGCAGCAGTACCATATGGCCTACACCAAGCTGGAGTCCCTGCGGAACCTGGCCGAGCGCTACGATGGATACGGCAACAGCATCCGCCGCGTGATGGAGGTGCGGGACCGGGTACACGGGATTCACGGCGTGGTGGCGGACCTGATCACCGCCCCCCAGAAATACGAGATTGCCATTGAAACAGCCCTTGGCGGCAGCATCCAGAACATCGTCACCGCATCTGAGGAGACGGCCAAGCAGCTGATTGAATATTTGAAGAAGAACAAGTACGGGCGGGCCACCTTCCTGCCGCTGACCAGCTTAAGCTCAAAGCAGGGCTTTAACCAGGAGAGCGCGTTAAAGGAACCGGGAGTCCTGGGCCTTGCCAGCCAGCTGGTCCAGGCAGATCCCCAGTATGACGGCCTGGTCCGCTATCTGCTGGGCCGGGTGGTGGTGACGGATACCATTGACCATGCCATTGCCCTGGCCAGGAAGTACAAGTACAGCCTGCGGATCGTCACCCTGGAGGGAGAGCTCTTAAGCGCCGGCGGTTCCATGACGGGCGGCGCCTTCAAAAACACCAGTAATCTGTTAGGCCGGCGCCGTGAGATTGAAGAACTGGAAGAAACCTGCAAAAAAGCCCTTGTACAGGTGGAGAAGATCCAGGGGGATCTGAACCTTCAGGAAGGGCTTCTCCAGGAGAAGAAGGAGGAGCAGGACCGGCTGCGTTCCGGAATCCAGTCCCTGTACCTGCGCCAGAACACCCTGCGCCTGAACATAACCCAGCTGGAGGAGAAGAAAGCGGAGATCGCAGGCTCCTCCGTGGACCTTGTGCGGGAACACGGACAGCTGGAAGAACAGGTCCGGGAGATCACAGGCAGCCAGGAATCCCTTAAGCTGGATGTGGCAGGCCTGGAGGAGAGAAACAGCCAGGCGGGCCGCATCGCCCAGGAGAAGGGCGTGATCCTGGAGGAAGCCAAGACAGCCAGGGATGGGTATGCCTCAGGCCTGGCCCAGGTTCAGCTGGAGGCGGCAGGCTTAAAACAGAAGCAGGATTTCCTGCAGGAGAATGTAAGCCGTGTCCGCGGTGAACGCGCCAAACTGGAGAGCGAATACCGGGAGCTGGTGGAGGGAGCTGGGAATTCCCAGGAGATCATCGGCGGGAAACGCCGCCAGATCCAGGAGCTGACCCGGCAGATCGCGGCCGTGACCCAGCAGATGCAGGAGCTGGAGACGCTGATTGCAGGCCAGATGGAGAAAAAGGACCAGATGTCCGGGCAGCAGAAGGGGTTTTTTGCCAGACGCGAGGAGCTGGCCTCCAGAATCTCCGCCCTGGACAAGGACATGTTCCGGCTCCAGACACAGGAGGAGAAGCTGGAGGAGCGCCTGGAGCATGCCACCACCTATATGTGGAATGAGTATGAGATGACATTTTCCACTGCCCAGGAGCTGCGCAGGCCGGAATACGATTCCCTGACGGATTTAAAACACAGGATCGATGATTTGAAGAGCAGGATCAAGGCCCTCGGCAGCGTCAATGTCAATGCCATTGAGGACTACCGGGAGGTGTCTGAACGGTATGAGTTCATGAGCACCCAGCATGGGGATCTGGTGGCCGCCCAGGCGGAGCTGGAGAAGATTATCGATGAGCTGGACGCAGGCATGCGCCGCCAGTTTGAGGAGAAGTTCGGAGAGATCAAGGCAGAGTTTGACAAGGTGTTCAGGGAACTGTTCGGCGGAGGGCGGGGAACCCTGGAGCTGATGGCCGACGAAGATATTCTGGAGGCGGGCATACAGATCATCGCCCAGCCGCCGGGCAAGAAGCTGCAGAATATGATGCAGCTCTCAGGCGGAGAGAAGGCGCTGACCGCAATCTCCCTGCTCTTTGCCATTCAGAACTTAAAACCGTCCCCCTTCTGTCTCCTGGATGAGATCGAGGCAGCGCTGGACGACTCCAACGTGGACCGTTTTGCGGGGTATCTGTCTAAACTGATCAAGAACACCCAGTTCATAGTGATCACCCACCGGCGCGGCACCATGGTAGCCGCCGACCGGCTCTACGGTATCACCATGCAGGAGAAGGGCGTATCCACCCTGGTATCCGTTAACCTGATCGAGGAGGATCTGGACAAATAATCCGGACCTGTGATATGATATAGGGAAATCGGCACACACTGCCGTTTTAACCCAAAGCAGTAGGAGGAGAGAGTGCGTTATGGCTGAAGGAAAGAAAGGCTTTTTCGGGCGTCTGGTTGAGGGTCTTACCAAGACCCGCAACAATATTGTTTCCGGAATCGACTCCATATTCAGCGGTTTTTCTGCCATAGATGATGATTTCTATGAGGAGATTGAGGAAACCCTGATCATGGGAGACATCGGAATCCAGACCACCATGTCCATCATGGAGGATCTGCGCAAGAAAGTAAAGGACCAGCATATCAAGGAGCCGGAGGAGTGCAAGGAGATACTGATTGACAGCATCAAGGCACAGATGGACCTAGGGGAAAATGCTTATGAATTCGAACACAGGAAGTCCGTGGTTCTGGTGATCGGCGTCAACGGAGTGGGCAAGACCACCTCCGTGGGCAAGCTGGCCGGCCAGTTAAAGGACCAGGGACAGAAGGTGATACTGGCTGCGGCCGACACCTTCCGCGCGGCTGCCATTGAGCAGCTGACGGAGTGGGCCAACCGGGCCGGTGTGGAAATTATCGCCCAGCAGGAGGGTTCCGACCCTGCGGCGGTAATCTACGATGCGGTGGCAGCTGCCAAGTCCCGCCGTGCGGATGTGCTCATCTGCGACACAGCAGGCAGGCTTCACAATAAGAAAAACCTGATGGAAGAGCTGAGAAAGATCAACCGGATCATTGACAAGGAGTATTCCGACGCATACCGGGAGACCCTGGTGGTGCTGGACGGCACCACAGGACAGAATGCCCTGGCCCAGGCCAGGCAGTTTATGGAGGTGGCGGATATCACCGGCATCATCCTGACCAAACTGGACGGCACCGCCAAGGGCGGAATCGCCGTGGCCATCCAGTCCGAACTGGGGCTGCCCGTGAAGTATATCGGCATCGGGGAGAAGATCGACGATCTGCAGAAGTTCAATGCGGACGACTTCGTCAACGCCCTGTTTAACATTCACAGAGCAGACAGTTCTGAGAATTAAAGCCTCCTGTGGATGTGCAGAGCACCCCGGCGGTATATTGTCATGCAGGCATGACGGGCGCTCCTGCCGATTCACCCATGCGAATTGAAAATACAGCGACATGACGGTGAATAATAGGGAAATTCAGTGAAAACCAGTGAAAGTCAGGAAGGGAAGGATAGATATTATGGAAGAATTATCATTGGAATGTTTTGAGGACGCCTCAGAACTGGTCAAACAAGTTACACTGGAGACCAAGCTGGTGTACAGCGAATATTTTTCGGCCCAGACGGGAAACAAAGTATATTTTAAACCGGAGAATATGCAGTACACAGGTGCATATAAAGTGAGAGGCGCCTATTACAAGATCAGCACGCTGACCGAGGAGGAGAAGGCCAAGGGCCTGATCACAGCCTCTGCCGGCAACCATGCCCAGGGTGTTGCCTACGCCGCCAAGCTGGCAGGCGTGAAGGCTGTGGTTGTGATGCCCACCACCACGCCCCTGATGAAGGTGAACCGCACCAAGGGCTATGGCGCTGAGGTGATTCTGTCGGGGGACGTGTTCGATGAAGCCTGCGACTGTGCCTACAAGCTGGCCGAGGAGCATGGCTATACCTTTGTCCATCCCTTCGACGACCTGGCCGTGGCTACGGGACAGGGAACCATTGCCATGGAGATCATCAAGGAGCTGCCCACTGTGGACTATATACTGGTTCCCGTGGGCGGAGGCGGCCTGTGCACCGGCGTGTCCACCCTGGCCAAGCTGCTGAACCCCAAGATCAAGATCATCGGCGTGGAGCCTGCGGGCGCCAACTGCATGCAGGAATCCCTGAACCAGGGCAAGGTGGTGGGACTTCCCACCGTGAACACCATTGCCGACGGCACTGCCGTGAAACGTCCCGGCGAGAAGCTTTTCCCATACATACAGGAGAATGTGGATGATATTATCACCATTGAGGACAGCGAGCTGATCGTATCCTTCCTGGATATGGTGGAGAACCACAAGATGGTGGTGGAGAACTCCGGACTGCTGACTGTGGCGGCCCTGAAGCATTTAAATGTCCAGAAAAAGAAGATTGTATCCATCTTAAGCGGCGGAAATATGGACGTGATCACCATGTCCTCTATTGTACAGCACGGCCTGATCCAGAGGGACCGCGTATTCACCGTATCCGTCCTTCTTCCGGACAAACCGGGCGAGCTGGCCAAGATCTCCATGCTGCTGGCTGAGGAGCAGGGCAATATCATCAAGCTGGAGCACAACCAGTTCATCAGCATCAACCGTAACGCTGCGGTGGAGCTGCGCATCACAGTGGAGGCATTCGGCACGGACCACAAGAACCAGATTGTGGCTGCTCTC
This sequence comes from uncultured Clostridium sp., assembly GCA_900551225.1. GTDB lineage: Bacteria > Bacillota > Clostridia > Lachnospirales > Lachnospiraceae > Enterocloster. The sequence goes on along the minus strand of URUZ01000201.1, from coordinate 1,951 downwards.
ACCAACGCGGGATACCGCCCGAAGCTTGTGAAGTTCAAAGGCACATACAGTGAAATGTAGGTGTTTATTACGGAACATACGGGGGGAAGAGTCATGAAACCGGAAGAACATTCGGTTACCCATGCCATCAGGCGCTATAGAAGTTTCCGCTATGCGCTGGTGCTTGAGGGCGTGGTTGTTGGTGCTGTGGCGGGGGTCGTGGTTGTGGCCTTCCGCTACCTGATCGGCTGCACAGATGTGCTGCTTCATTCAATTTTAAACTACGGAAAGACCCATACCTGGTTTGTGCCGGTATGGTTTGCTATTCTGATACTGGCTGCGGTGATCGTCCATCTGCTTTTAAAATGGGAATCGCTGATCTCGGGAAGCGGTATTCCCCAGGTAGAGGGGGAGATCATGGGAGAGCTGGACCAGAACTGGTGGAAGGTGCTGACAGCCAAGCTGGCGGGCGGCATCATATCCCTGGGCTGCGGACTGTCCCTGGGCCGGGAAGGCCCCAGCATCCAGCTGGGCGCAGTGACGGCAAAAGGATTTTCCAGGCTCACTAAACGGGTAAAGACAGAAGAAAAGGTGCTGATCACCTGCGGAGCCAGTTCCGGCCTGTCCGCTGCCTTTAACGCACCCCTTGCGGGAGTCATGTTCTCCCTGGAGGAGGTGCACAAGCACATTTCCCCAGAGCTGGTGCTGTCCTGCATGGCGGCATCCATCACCTCGGATTTCGTATCCAGGAATGTGTTCGGCCTAAAGCCGGTGTTTACATTTAACATTACCCACATGATGCCTCTCTCCACCTATGGCCATGTGTTGATTCTGGGTGTGGTCATGGGACTGGCCGGAGTGGTTTACAACAGCTGCCTCTCCAGGTCCCAGGATCTGTACGGGAAGATTTCACGGCAGCTGGTGCGGCTTCTGATCCCATTTCTGCTGGCCGGAGGGTTTGGCTTCGTGTACCCCGCGGTCCTTGGGGGCGGACACTCCCTGGTGGAGGAACTGACGGCCGGTGAACTGGTTATCGGCGGCCTTGTGGTGCTGCTGCTGATCAAATTCTGCTACTCCATGATCAGCTTTGGTTCTGGCGCCCCGGGCGGTATATTCCTGCCGCTGCTGGTGATGGGGGCCATTATCGGAAGCATATATTACAATGTGGCGGTTTCGGTAAGCCCCTCCTTAGAAGGACTTTTGAGCAACTTTATCATTCTTGGCATGGCCGGTTATTTTGCGGCCATTGTGCGGGCGCCCATCACCGGCATCATTTTGATCAGCGAGATGACCGGATCATTTTCACACCTGCTCACCCTGTCCATGGTATCCCTGGCCGCCTACGCGGTGGCGGATATCCTGCGCTGTGCGCCGGTCTACGACCAGCTGCTGCACCGCCTGCTGAAGAAGCTGAATCCGGACAACAAGGTGACGCCCACCGGAGAGAAAGTGCTGGTGGATGGCATGATATACCATGGAAGCGCGGCCGAGGGAGAGACGGTAGCTGCCATTGAGTGGCCTAAGACCTGCCTGTTGGTATCCATCAAACGGGGGGAGGCGGAATTCGTCCCCCGCGGAGACACGATGCTCATGGCCGGCGACAAGATTGTGGCGCTGTGCGATGAGACAGCTGAGAGCGAGCTGCACCGCACCCTTCAGGAATACTGTCACACTGTATCGAGACCACGGTGATGTAAATTAAAACATTCCCGTATACGGATTGAAAAGGAGGTATTTAAATGAAGGATTCCTTCAATCAAAGAATACAAACACAACTTCAAGGTACTGTATGGCAAGCTGGCGGATGTAGCAGCTGGTATGGGACTGTTCTAAATTTTGTGTAAGTACTTAATTTTCATTTATCCTTCAGAGGATAATTACAAAAGGTACTTCACATGGATGAAGCAACAATCAAAAGTATGGCTGCCGAATTGGCTAAAGGTCTAAAAACACCAGAAGACTTAAACCAAAT
>URUZ01000200.1 GCA_900551225.1 uncultured Clostridium sp. | reverse complement strand
CACTAATATGGTGATCTGCTATACTTCAAGTGGTATAAAAAACAGATATACATATATAGTTTTAGGGAGGAGAAAAAATGAAGGTTGCTGCAATGGGAGACAACTGCATTGACGTGTATGAACGCATAGGGAAGAAATATCCCACCGGCAATGTGGTGGACACAGGCGTTAATATCCAGAAACTGGGAATCCCTGTTTCCGTCATCAGCACCACAGGCTCTGACGAGAACGGGGCCTGGATGATTGAGACCCTGACAGGGGAAGGGCTTGATCTGAGCCATTTCAAAGTGGGAGACGGCCCCACAGCCATCACCTACATGGATATGGACGGCCTGGACAGGGTACACGGAGATTATGTGGAGGGTGTGCTGGAGAATATTGTGTTTGACGATGAGGACATCCGCTTTGCCGCAGGCCATGACCTGGTACATACGGCTCTGTGGGGGAAGGCGGAGGCTGCGCTGCCCCGGATACGGCAGATTTCGTCAGCGCTGATCAGCTTTGATTACGCGGACCGCCTGGACCATGAGCTGGTGGAAAAGACCCTCCCCTATGTGGATTACGGGTTTTATTCCTACCACAAGGAGCGGGACGAATTCATTGAGTCCTTCTTAAAGGACAAGGTGGACCGGGGGATGAAAGCAGCTGTGGCCACCTTCGGAGACAAGGGCAGCCTGGCATATGACGGCCGGCAGTTCTATGAGGGAGGCATTTACCCGGCCAGACTGGTGAACACTGTGGGTGCCGGGGACAGCTTCATCGCAGGATTCCTGTATGAGATCCTCAATGGGTCCGGCATAGAGGCCTGTCTGGACAGGGGCGCAAGGGTGGCCGCCAAGGTCGTCGGCACATTCAATCCCTGGGAGGACTGAAGTCATGAGAAAGAGGATTCTCTGCTATGGTGATTCCAATACCTGGGGATATATGCCGGAGATTGGAACCAGATATGAGGAGGATGTGCGTTACCCGGGAGTTCTGGCCGCAGAGCTGGGGCAGGAGTACCGGGTTGTGGAGGAGGGGCTGAGCGGCCGCACCACCGTGTTCTCGGACCGGATGGAACCGGAGCGCTGCGGTATTGACCACCTGTTTCCATTTTTACTGTCCCACCTGCCGCTGGATTACCTGGTGGTCATGCTGGGAACCAATGACACAAAGAGCCATTTCCACGTCAATGCCAGGGAGATCGGGTACGGCATGGAGGAGCTGTTGATCAAGGCCAGGCACATTCTGGATACCAGAGGTTCTAAGGCAGCTGTCATACTGGTCTCCCCGGTTCCCATCCATCCGGATAATGATCCCATGTTCGACCGGGAGTCCTGGAAGAAAAGCAGGGAGCTGGACAGCGTTTACCGGGAACTGGCGAAGATATACGGCTGCCTTTACCTGGACGCAGGCGCTGTCACCGGGGACCTGGGGGACGATGGAATTCATCTGAACTTTGGGGGCCACCGGGAAATTGGAAAAGCAATTGCAGCAATCATAAAAGAAAATGATCAGAGGGGGTAATTAACTTATGAAACTTGGAATGTTTACTTCTGGCTACCAGCGCAATCCGCTGGAACACTGCTTTCAGGACGCCAAACGTTTCGGCTATGACTTCATCGAGCTGTGGGGCGGCAGGCCTCACGCCTTTGCGCCGGACTTAAAGGCAGGGGAGATCGAGGATGTGAAGCGCCTGATTGACAAATACCAGATGCCGGTGCTGGGCTTTACGCCTGAGCACAACGCCTATCCTTACAACTTCATGATCGGAAGCGAGCTTCAGAGAAGGGACGCCGTGGACTACTTAAAGCTGTGTCTGGATATGGCCCGGGAACTAGGCTCCGATTATATGCTGGTGTCCCCGGCCCACGCCGGATACCTGGCCACCTACGAGGAGATATGGACCCGCATGACAGACACCCTGAGGGAGCTGACAGATCACGCCGAGAAGGCCGGGGTGAAGCTGGTGGTTGAGACCCTGACGCCCTATGAGAGCAATGCTTTTAAGAGCGCCAATGACCTGATCGAGCTGTTTAAGCGGATCGACTCACCTTATATTGTGGGCATGTGCGATGTGGTGCCGCCATTTGTCCAGCATGAGAGCATCATGGCGTATATCGACAAGCTGGGCGAGAAGATGTACCACATGCACATCATCGACGGTGAGCAGGGCACGGACAGCCATATTGTTCCGGGCGAAGGGTCCATTCCGCTGCCGGAACTGTTTAAGGAGCTGAAGGATGCGGGCTATGATAAGACCGCAACACTGGAGCTGGTGACAGGATATATCAACGAGCCCAGACTGTACGCCAGAAGAGCCATTGATAATGCCCGCGCCTATATGAAGGCTGCTGGAATTTAGAAGGGCTGGAAGGGAGATTTACCATGTTTATTGACATTCATGTACATCCGGCGTTTTACGAGCCCATCAATGAGGACGCCAAGGTGGAGGAGCTGCGGCATGATGCCCTGGATATCCATCTCAATGGAACTGCGCCGCTGCAGCACATCTTTAACCAGATGCGCTGCGCGGGCCTGGACCGCCTGTGCCTGCTGCCCGAGGACTATACCACGGAATACGGCAGGCCCCTGGTGACAAATGAGGAGATCCGGAAGCTGGTGGATATGGCGCCGGACCGGTTTATCGGTTTTGCAGGGGTGGACCCCATGGCTCCCGGAGCTGCGGATACACTGGAACATGCCTTTGGGGATCTGGGGCTTAAGGGACTGAAGCTTCACCCGTCCAGGCAGCATTTTTACCCGTCGGATGAACGGCTGAAGCCCATTTACGATATCTGTGAGAAATACCGCCGCCCCATTATCTTCCACAGCGGCCTGTCCTGGGAACCCAACACCCTGACCAAATATTCCAGGCCCATGGAGTTCGAGGAGCTGGCAGCAGCAAGGCCGGGCCTGAAGATCTGCCTGGCCCACTTCGGCTGGCCCTGGGTCCAGGAAACAGCCATGCTGATGCTGAAGTATCCCAACGTTTACGCAGATACAGGGATTCTGTATTTTGACAATGCGTGGGAGTTCTACAAGCAGGTATTTAACCGCGATATCCCCGTTACCTGGATTGACCGCAGCCTGCGGCATCAGGTCATGTTCGGAAGCAACAATCCGCGCTTTGAACAGATCCGCATGGCGGACGCTATCTCGCGTCTTGGATTCAGGGACAGCACCCTGGAACTGATTAAGGGAGGAAATGCCCTGGAGTTCCTGGGCGGGGCGGTCTAAAGGAGGGGAAACAGTGGTACATACAAGTTCAATCACAATTCTGACAACAGAGTACAACCAGATGATCCTGATCACCGGGGAAATCCAGAAGGCTGTGAAGGAGAGCGGGATATTAAACGGCATTGTCAATGTAGTCAGCCGGCACACCACCACGGGAATCACGGTGAACGAGTCCTTAGAATGCCTGGAGAGCGATCTCTCAGAATTCCTGGCCAGGATGGCGCCAGAGGACTGGCCATACGCCCACGCCAGGATGCTGCGGGATTATGGCTCCACGGCGGGCAATCCCACCGGCCACATCAAATCCCTTCTCACAGGCAACCACTGCCATCTGCTGGTCTGTGACGGCGAGCTGGAAAAGGGCGGGGCCCAGGAGGTCTACTTCTGTGAGTTCGACGGGCCGGCCCAGAGAACCATCCTCATCCAGGTGATGGGAGAGCAGTAACTGTAACGTATCAGCAGCATGCCCTGGAGCGTGTTTGAAAATTGCTTTCTGTCAGGCCGAAATGAATTCTAAAACACACTCTAGCGTGAGGCATATAAGGCCGGAGCAGCCTGCCCCTGAGGGAGGCGTTTCCGCCTAAAAACAAAAAGGAGAAATGAGTATGTCTAATGTAAAAACACCGGAACAAAGCGCCAATGAACTGAAGCGCAAACTTGGTCTTGGCGCAGTAATCGCACTTGGAGTAGGTACCACCGTTGGTTCCGGCATCTTCTCATCCCTGGGTGAGGTGGCGGGTGCTGCGGGAAGCAGCCTGTTCCTGGTACTGTCCTTCCTGATCGGCGGTATGCTTCAGATTCCGGCCAACTTCTGCTACGCGGAGCTGGCCAGCGCCTTCCCTGAGGACGGCGGGCAGTACGTGTACTTCAAGGAAGCGGGATCACGGCCTCTGGCCTTCCTCTGCGGCTGGATCAGCTTCTGGGCCACCGATCCGCCATCCATCTCCATTATGGCTCTGGCCATTGCCAATTACCTGGCGTTCTTCATCCCGGTACACGGCATCATCCTGCGCCTGGTGGCGGTTGGCTTTGTGCTGATATTCATGATGATGCACCTGCGCTCTGTTGAGGGCGGCGGCAAGTTCCAGACCATTATCACTGCGCTGAAGATTATCCCCTTCGTGCTGATCGTGGGAATCGGTATCTTCTTTATTAAAGGCGAACTGTTCCTATCCAACGCGCCCCTGGCCGGCGTGACAGCCACAGGCTTTACCGCTCTGCTGGCAGGTATCTCTGCAACCACATGGTCCTTCGACGGCATGGCGGCTGCCTGCTACATGTCGGGCGAGATCAAGGAGCCCAAGAAAAACCTGCCCAGAGGACTGATCCTCACCGCGTTTATTGTGCTGGCCCTGTATGTTGGCCTGACCCTGACCGCCTCCGGCCTGCTGTCTGTGGACGAACTGGCTGCCTCCGAGGCCCCCATCGCCCTGCTGGCCTCCAAGATTCCGGTCATAGGCGGGTACGCGGGAACCGTTGTGGCGGTGATGGCGGTTATCGTTGTAATCGGCTCCCTGTCCAGCTGCATTATGTTCCAGCCCCGTATTGAGTACGCCATGGCAAAGGACGGCCTGTTCTTCAAGGCATTCGGCAAGGTGCATCCCAAGTATGAGACCCCCTATTTCTCGATTCTGGTACAGTGTGCAGTGGCAATCGTTCTGATCTTCGCCACATCCCTGTCCGACCTGCTGGGGTATTTCACACTGGTGGCCCTGCTGAAGAATTTCCTGACCTTTGGCACCATCATTGTGCTGAGGAAGAAAGAGCACTACAAACCCGCATACAGAATGCCTGCCAGAGCTTTGATGGTGGGAGTGGCTATGTTGATCACCGGAACCCTGATCTGGTCCACCTTTATCTGGGCGCCTGTTGCAGGCATTGCCTGCGCGGTGATCGCAGTAGTTACGGGACTTCCCGTATATTATTTCTGGGAGAGCCGGAACAAGAAGGCGGAAGCCAAGAAATAGAGATTATTTCCAATTAGAAAGATTGACACTTTGTGGCAGATGCTCTAAGATTGAATACAGAAGTATCAGCAACCAGATGTATATAAATAGAGGAATATCTGCCATGAATATAGATCACCAGAAGCCACGTGATGAGGCGATGGAAAAAATCGAGAATTTGATAATCAAGAATCATTTAAAACCGGATGACAAGCTTCCTTCTGAGCGGGCCATGTGCGAGATGTGGGATTTTAACCGTTCCACACTGAGAAGCGCCATCAAGCAGCTGATTCTGGAAGGTAAAATCTACAACAAGAACGGTTCCGGGACCTATGTGGCCAGGCAAAAGCTGGTCCGCAATCTTCAGGATGTCTACGGGTTTTACCAGACGGCGCAGAAGGCCGGACGCAGAATCGATACAAAGGTGATCCGGGTGGATTTCTGCGAGACGCCCAAGAATATCGGGCGCAAGATGAAACTGCCTCTGGGACACAAGCTGATGCGGATTGTGCGTCTGCGCTATCTGGATGGAATCCCGGTGGTGATATCCACCATCTATCTGGATGCCAAACGTTTTCCAGGTCTGGAAGAGGTGGACTTTGGCGGCGTTTCCCTGTACGGGGTTCTGAAGGAACGGTACGATGTGGACGTCTCGGGCGGTATGGAGAAGCTGAGCATCGCTTACTGCGATGAGGAGGAAGCGGGTTATCTGGAGATCGAAGAAGGTGCTCCTGTGATCTATCAGTCAGGTGTGACCATGGATCAGCAGGACGTGATATTTGAATACTTTAAGGAGATCACCCGTTCGGAATATGTCTGTTTTGCAAGTGAACTGACCAGGCGGTGAATTCCTCTAAAGTAAATGGAGGTAACTGTGAAGGTAATGAACAGTTACAAATGGAGGAATAATGATGAAACTGGCTGCAGTTGGCGATAACTGTATGGATGTTTATGAAAATACCGGGAACGCCTATCCAGGCGGAAATCCTGTAAATGTATCGGTATATTTTGTGCGCCTGGGAGGCCAGGCGTCCTACACCGGGGTGGTGGGTACGGATCAGTACGGCGCCCTGATGAAAGAGAAGATTGCAAAAAAGGGCGTGGATGTCTCCCATATCCGTTTTGAGGAGGGGAATACGGCCATCACCCATGTGGAACTGGTGGACGGGGAGCGCGTGTTTGGCGATTACGAGGAGGGCGTGCTGGCTGATTTTAAGCTGACTGAGGAGGAGAAGGATTTCCTCTGTACCCATGACATGATTGTCACAGGCCTGTGGGGCAACGTCCATGATGACCTGGCGCAGCTTAAGGAACGGGGGATTAAGATTGCATTTGACGCGGCCACAAGGCCGGAAGATCCGGCGGCAGTCACTGCGATCCCCTCTGTGGACTACCTGTTCTTTGCCACCGATGACGGCGACACCACAGAGCTTCGGGAGACGATGGAGGCCATCCAGGCCAGAGGCCCGGAACTGGTGATTGCCACCATGGGAGACAAGGGCAGCATTGTCTATGACGGAGCTGGATTTACCACCTTTGGAATCATCCCCTGCAATGTGGTGGATACCATGGGCGCCGGGGACAGCTATATAGCCGGATTCCTGAAAGGGATTCTGGAGAAGAAGGAAGTACAGGAATGCATGAAGATGGGGGCTGCGAATTCCAGCGTGACGCTGGAGTATAACGGCGCCTGGTAAGGACATGGGCTAAATGCTCATAACGAGCCACTGCACTAAGTTCGTGGGGGACCTCACTAAGTGCCAGTGACATGTATCGCACGTAACCGCCTAAAGGACAGGCGCTAAGTGCTCATAACGAGGAGGAACCAAGTTGGCTAAATCAGCAGAGGTAGCGTACAATTCACCCATTTATCTGCAGCTTCGTGAGGTGGTCCGTTCGAAGATCGAGGACGGGGAATATGCCCCGGGAACGGCAATTCCCTCTGAAAATGTTCTTGCAGCAACATACGGTATCAACCGTCTCACTGTCCGCAGCGCAATTGACGCCCTGGTTAACGAGGGCCTGTTAAAGCGCGTCCAGGGCAAGGGCGTATATGTTGTGGCCCAGATCGAGAGAGATCTGGAGGTGCTGGGCGGTTTCACCCAGACCATGGACGAGAAGAACGTGCAGACAAAGCGCAAAATCCTGCTGAAGGGCCAGCGGAAGGCCGGAGAGAAGTATGCGGCAGTCTTCGGAATTGAGGAGGAAGATACGCTGTATTATATCAAGCGTCTGGACTATGCGGACGAGGAGGCCATCGCCATCCAGGAGATCTACATTCCCTATAACCTGGTTCCCAAGATGGAAGGCATCGACCTGTCCGTGTTCAGTATGTTTGAAATCTATAAATTTTACGGGATCAACCCTGTGAGGGCGTGGCAGACCCTGGACCTGGTCCAGCTGACCCAGTCCGATGCCAGGCTGATTAATATCAACAAAGACCAAACGGTTTTTCTGTTCTCCTGCACCACCTATGATGAGAACAACCGTGTGATAGAATATTCGAAATCATATACTCGTGGAGATAAATGCAACTTCAAGGTGCATTTCCACAAGTGAATGCATGAAAGGAAACTATTATGTTAAAATTTGACGAGCAGATGCAGATTGACAGCGTAAATGGCGCGCTGGCCCTGCGTCCTGAGATTGAGAAAGTTGTAGATGAGATCCAGAAGAACGGATTTGACGGGATTTACTTTATCGGAATCGGCGGAACCTGGGCCTCCAGTATGCAGGTGGAGGTCTACATGAGGGGCAGAAGCTCCATACCTGTGTTTGTGGAGAACGGGGCGGAGTTCATCGCCACCGGCAACAAACGGTTTACCAAGGACTCTGTTGTAATCTTTTCATCCGTTACAGGGAGCACTGAGGAGATGGTGAAAGCCATTGAGAAGGCCAGAGAAGTGGGCGCCAAGGTGTTTGGCTTCGTTGACAAGCCAGACGCGCCCATGGTAAAACAGTGCGACTGGTGCATCTCCTATCCCATGAATGAGCAGCTGAAGTTCTACATGGTGGCCAACCGCCTGATGTACAACAACGGCGAGTTCCCGGAGTACGACCAGTACAATGCAGAGATGGAAGCCCATCTGGCCCAGGCTCTGGTGGAGGTGGAGAAGGAGGCTGATGAGTGGGCCGCCGGATTCGCCAAGGACAAATATGAGTATTTCAAGGCCCGTCCGGATATGCCCCACTACTTTGTGGGCGGCGGTAACCAATGGGGAGCCACCTACTCCTACGCCATGTGCTACTGGGAGGAGCAGCTGTGGATTCGCACCAAGTCCATCACCAGCGCAGAATTCTTCCACGGCATGCTGGAAGTGGTGGACGCGGAGACGCCGGTGACCCTTTTCATCGGGGAGGACGAACAGCGCTCCTTGTCTGAGCGGGTAAAGGGCTTTCTGCCGAAAGTCTGCAAGAACTATACCATTATCGATACAAAGGACTATGTGTTAAAAGGGATCAGACAGGAATTCAGAGGCTCCGTTTCCCATCTGGTAATGCACGCGGTGAACAATCGTGTGGACGCCCACCTGGAGGAGGAATTCCGCCATCCCATGGTGATCCGCCGCTATTACCGTCAGTTTGACTATTGATGGCTGAGACGGGAGGTGTCCGGAAATGTCGAAGATTACCTTAGACCAGTTTGGAGTGATGAGTGTACAGTATGTTCATTATTCCCTGGAATACTATCTGGATTCAATGCAGAAATGTGGTTTAAAGCATGTGGATCTGTGGGGAGGAATCCCCCACTACTGCCGGCTGGACTATCCCTTCGGGGAGGATGCCAGGGCCAGACTGCTGTCCATCCGTGAAATGATGGAGGAGCGGGGGCTGGACGTGGCGGTGTACACGCCGGAGACCCTGGCCTATCCCTACAGCTTCTCTGATCCCAGGGAAGCGGTGAGAAAACGGACAGTGGACTATTTTGATATGGCCATGGACGACGCCCTTGTGTTGGGCACCAACAAGGTGTTCCTGAACTCGGGCTGCGGGCTGCTGGACCTGCCGAGGGAAGAGTCCTTTGGGCGTCTGGTGGACACCTACAGAAAGATCGCGTCCATTGCCGAGAAGAAGGGCATTGAGCTTGTGCTGGAACAGCTTCAGCCTTATGAGAGCAACCTGGTGCTGAACCTGTCGGATATTAAGCGGGTCCTGGATGAGGTGGACTCCCCTGCGCTGTATGTGTGCGTGGATGTTGTGGCTATGGCCGTGGCCGGGGAGGAGCTTAGGGATTATTTTGAGGTGCTGGGAGCTGAACGGATTAAACTGATCCATTTTGCCGATACCTGCCATTATATTTTGGGAGATGGGGAACTGCCGTTGAAGGAATATATAGAGACTCTGGAGACGTATGGGTATACGGGGATTGTGGATTTGGAGATTAATGATTCCATTTATTGGGATGACCCACATGCTTCTGTTGAGAGGTCGGTGGAGTGGCTGAAGCGGAATTTGTGACAGAGATGAGCAGACTCTTACCCACTACGTATTAGAACCGCCCGCTGACGCATCCAGGCGCGCGAGAGAGAAAAAGCGTCGCAGACTGAAACGCCCCCATTATATGGGTATTTTAGTCCGATGCGTACGGTAATCTTATCAAAAACAAAGATCAAACAGCTAATCAATATCAATCTGTCCTACGACAGGGTGAAGTAACCATTGATATCAGGCTGTTTGATCTTTATTTTTTAAATATTCCCTATATTGAGA
>URUZ01000199.1 GCA_900551225.1 uncultured Clostridium sp. | reverse complement strand
CAAGCAGAAGACGGCATACGAGATCCTCTCTGGTCTCGTGGGCTCGGAGATGTGTATAAGAGACAGCAATACATACAGGGAGAATGCCATCTGCTGCGCGTGATGGAAAGACAGGGAAAGTGTCCCGCGCGCCCATTGGCGCAAAGACAAGGAAAGTCCCTCCCGCTGCCCGTGACAGGGAGGCGGGGATGGTATCCCATGCCCCCCGCGACGGAAAGACAGCTGACATTCCCACCGCCTCCCGCGGCGGTGATACAAGAGTCCCTCTCCCATCCCGTGATGGAAAGGAGAGGAGGCGCCGAAGATGAGGATCAGTACGTTTTGGTATTGCCTGAAACAGGGCTTCATCAATATATGCAGAAATATTTTGTTCTCCCTGGCTTCCACGGCGACGATTTCTGCGTGTATTTTTTTGTTTTGCCTGTTTTTTGCCATTGTGGCAAATGTAAGGCATGTGGCGAAGGTGGTTGAGACAACAGTGGGAATTACCGTGCTGTTTGACGAATCCCTGCCTGAGGAGGATATCCTCGCCATTGGAGAACAGATCAATTCCTGGGCAGAGGTGAAGGAATCACAGTTTACCTCAGAAGAAGAGGCCTGGGAGTCATTTAAAGTAGACTATTTTAAGGGTATGGAAGAGCTGGCGGAAGGGTTTGCAGATGACAATCCTCTGGCCGGGTCTGCTTCTTATACCATTTTTTTGAATAATATATCAGATCAGGACCAGATTGTGTCCCGCCTGCTGATGACTGAGGGCGTGCGCAAGGTGAACTACTCCAACAGCGCGGTGGCGGGGCTGTCCAGCACAGGCAAGATTGTGGGACTGCTGTCCGCTGTGATTATAGGCGTTCTGCTGGCAGTGGCGGTATTCCTCATCAGCAATACCATCTCCGTGGCAGCCGCATTCCGGCGCCAGGAGAATGAGATCATGCGGCTGATCGGAGCCACCAACTATATGATCCGGGCGCCCTTTGTGGTGGAAGGCGTGATGCTGGGCCTTATGGGAGCGCTGATCCCCCTAGGCGGTATGTATTATCTGTACCAGAAAGCGGTAATCTATATCAATGATAAATATCAGATGATCACAGGGATTTTCACCCCGCTGCCGCTGGAAGCAATCTTCCCATACATGATGGGAACTGCAATGGCCCTGGGCGTGGGAATCGGATTTCTGGTAAGCTGCGTTACCATACACAAGCATCTGAAGGTATGACATAGAGGTGATGGAATGAGAAGATCCGGCAGATCCAGGTGGCTGGCAGCCGGCCTGGCGCTGTACCTGGCCATGGCAGCCTTAAGCGGCCCGGTGTACGCCACCAGCGCTGATATCAAGAAGGCCAAGGACCAGGTATCAACCCTGGAAGAAGAAAAAAAGAAAATGGAACAGACCCTGAACCAGCTGGAGAGCCTGAAGGCGGACACAGAGAGCTATGTGCGGAAGCTGGACTCCAATTTAAATACCCTGAACGGGGAGCTGACCGACCTGGAGAACCGGATCGGGCAGAAGGAGGAGGAGATCACTGCGGCCCAGGCGGAGCTGGAGGCGGCCCGTGAGACGGAGAGCCACCAGTATGAAGCAATGAAACTCCGCATAAAATATATGTACGAGCGCGGGGAGACCAGCTTTGTGGATTTGATTCTGCAGTCCGACAGCATTTCCCAGATGTTGAACCGCACGGAGTATGTCAGCAAAATCACGGAATATGACCGGGATATGATGGTGAAATACGGCCAGGCCAAGGATGAGGTGGCTGCCCGGGAAGCAGCCCTGGAGGCGGAGCGGCAGGAACTTCTGGCCCTTCAGGAGTCCACCAGGGCAAAACAGGCCTCTGTGAAACAGCTGATGGATGACAAGCAGACAGAGCTGACGGCGTATAACCGCAAGATTGCGTCGGCAGAGGAGGACATCAAAGGATACGAGGCGGACATCAAAGCCCAGGAAGACCAGATGAAAAAAATCGAGGCTGAGATGAAGCGGAAGGAAGAGGAAGCCAGGAAGAAGGCGGCCGAGGCCGGGAAAACGTATACAGTGAAGGATTTGGGGAATATTAGTTTTAAGTGGCCCTGCCCTTCCAGCAGCAGAATTACATCCAACTTCGGAGACAGGGAATCGCCGACAGAAGGCGCTTCCAGCAATCATAAGGGGATGGACATCGGTGCCAGCACAGGAGCGGATATTCTGGCCGCAGCCGACGGCGAGGTGGTGATCTCTACATACAGCTACTCGGCGGGCAATTATATTATGATTGACCATGGCGGCGGCGTAAGCACCGTGTATATGCACTGTTCCCAGCTGCTTGTATCCAAGGGGGCAAAGGTGAAACAGGGACAGGTGATCGCCAAGGTGGGTTCAACCGGGTACTCAACGGGACCGCATCTGCACTTTGGAATTCGTTCCGGAGGAACATATGTGAATCCGAGAAACTACGTAAGCCCCTGACGGCAGGCCAATATGAAGTGTAGCGGACAGATAGGAGATTGAAAGTGGATAATCAAACAAATTACGACAGCAACAAGGAGCAGGAGGAGAAGCGGACCCTTCATCAGCCCGATTCCAGGAACAGATTCTGGATGGGCGCCCTGGCGGGCGCTCTGGTTACGGCTCTGGCCGTTCTGGCCGTTGTAGGGCTGGCCCTTGGCATCTACCTCTTTGGTAAGAGCGTGATGAACAGGCAGAACGGACCGCAGATATCCCAGTCCGGCGGACCGGGAATCACGGACGGGCAGGAGAGCCAGCCGGATCTGGACTATGACCAGATGGCGGTGAAGATGTCTCTGATGCAGGAGATTATCAACAAATATTTCCTCTATGACGAGGATATGGAGAATGTCCAGGAGTATGTCTATAAGGGCATGCTGGCTGGCCTCAATGACCCCTACTCCGAGTATTATACGGTGCAGGACTACAAGGAGATGCAGGAGAGCACCGAGGGTGTGTACTCCGGTATCGGGGCCATGCTGAGCCAGAACAGAAGCACCGGGCTGTGCACCATAGTCCGCGTGTTTGCGGACTCACCTGCCTATGAGGCGGGGATGAAGCCGGGAGATATCCTCTACAAAGTGGAGGACAAGATCGTGGCCAGCGAGAGCCTGACCGTGCTGGTGAACAACTATATCAAGGGCAAAGAGGGGACCCAGGTGAACATCACTGTGTACCGCCAGGACAAGGACGAGTACGTGGAGATGACCCTGACCAGGAAGAGCATAGAGGTGCCCACTGTGGAGCACCAGATGCTGGCGGACAACATCGGCTATGTGCTGATCACCCAGTTTGACCAGGTGACCACCAAGCAGTTTACGGACGCGGTGGATGAACTGACGGCCCAGGGCATGAAGGGCCTTGTGCTGGATCTGCGCAGCAACCCGGGCGGCCTGTTAAACAGCGCGGTGGATATCGCAGACTACCTGCTGCCGGACAATTTCACCCGCTACGAAAAGGGTGATGGTAAAACACTGGTAGTGTACACTGCCGATAAAAACGGCAAAGGAGAGCACTACAGCGCCTCCGACGGCCATCAGGTGGACCTGCCCATCGCAGTTCTGGTAAACGGGGACTCGGCCAGCGCCTCAGAGGTGCTGACAGGCGCATTAAAGGACTATAACTGGGCAACCGTTGTTGGAACCACCAGCTACGGCAAGGGAATTGTGCAGAGCCTGATTCCTCTGGGCGATGGTTCTGCCATCAAGATCACAGTGGCCCACTATTATACGCCCAGCGGGTTTGACCTCCACGGCAAGGGCATTGAGCCGGATGTGAAGGTGGAGCTGGACGAGGAGCTTAAGACACAGGTGACTGTGAAGCCCGAGGACGACAACCAGGTGCAGGAGGCTGTAAGGGTGGTCAAGGAGTCGGTTCCACAGGGAAAACAGTAAATAGTATAAACAGCGGCGTCTTCTCATGGAGAAGGCGCCGTTTTTGATGCCACCCCCTGCGTGTTTGAATTTTCACTTCACATTTTTTTAACCCCCAGGAAACGAACAATTCAGGTGAAATCGTTGACTATAACAGGCCAAGTCATTAGAATGTGGATAAGCATTGACGGAGGAGGTTTTTCTATGATAAACACAGTGATTATTGCGGATGATTTGACTGGAGCCAATGATACGGGAGCAATTCTGGCGCAGAACGGGTTCAAGGTGGGAACCATTCTTAAGACGGACCATATGGAGCAGTTTCAGGACTATGACGTGCTGTGCATCAGCACCAACAGCCGTGGGATCAGCAGGGACGAGGCCTATGAGCGGATACGCGGGGCCGCGGAGCTGTTTCCCAAAAGTGATTCCATTCTGTACAGCAAGAGGGTGGACTCCACTCTGCGGGGCAATGTGGGAGCGGAGATTGACAGCATCCTGGACTATTTGGGGGAGGATTACAGGGCGGTGGTTGTGGCGTCATTTCCCGGATCAGGCCGGGTCAGCGTGGGCAATATCCTGCTGGTAAACGGCGTCCCCCTTCAGCTGACAGAGGTTGCAAAGGACCCCACATCGCCGGTACATACATCCAGAATTACGGATATTGTAAAGCTTCAGTCAAAGTACAGCGTGGGGTACATTGGACTGGAGAAGGTGGTGGAAAGCTCCGGAAGGCTGCTGGAAGCCCTGATGGAGACAGCCAAGGACAACCGGATCATCGTGATTGACGCACAGAACGACAGAGACATTGAAGCCATTGCCGCCTGCTGCGCGGCCAGCGGCCTTAAGATCGCGGCCATTGACCCTGGCGCCTTCACCGCAGCCCTGGCAAACCAGCTGTTTAAGCGGAAGAAGGAAGCCATCCAGAAGAAACTGCTGTGCGGCCTGGGAAGCGCCAGCGACCTGACCAGGCAGCAGCTGCAGTATTTAAAAAAGACTTCCAATCCCCTGGTAGTCCGGATCAATGCAGTCCGGTTCTTCAATGAGGAGCAGCGCAGGGCAGAGATGGAGCGGGTGAAGTCTGAGGTTCTGAAGGCCGAGGAGGCCTATGGCATCCTTGTGGTCACCACCACAGAGACAAAGGAGGATGTGATGGATCTGTCCATGGTGGATGGGGCGCAGCATCTCTCCAGGAAGGAATGCGCCCAGCTGATCACAGATACCATCGCCCAGGTGCTCTACGACCTGCTTCAGGAGATGGATGAGCGCATCGGCGGGGTATACGCCTCCGGCGGCGATGTGGCGGCGGCTTTCTGTGAAAAACTGGGAATATCCGGATTCAATGTAAAGGGCGAGGTGATTCCCCTGGCCATCTACTCCAACACCATCGGCGGTGACCATGAAGGGCTTCCAATGATTACAAAGGGAGGCCTGGTGGGCAGAGAGGACACTCTGAGACAGTGCATTGAGTATTTTGAGACGGTTATCTGAGCATATATAGATGGAAGGGGTAAACGATTATGGATGAAGGATTGAGAATGGCCCTGGGCCTTGCAATAGGATTGGTGATCCTGGTACTGATGATCACCAAAACGAGAGTTCACGTGTTTTTAGCTGTGATTATCTGCTCTATTTTTATCGGCCTATTCGGAGGCATGGGGCAGGAGGACGTAATTGCGTCCATCACCAAGGGTTTCGGCAATTCCCTCAGCAGCATCGGCATTATCATCGGTTTCGGCGTGATGCTGGGAAAGCTTTTGGAAATGTCGGGGGCCACCAGAGTGATGGCCAACACCTTTATTAAGATCTTCGGGGAGAACCGGGAGGAGGAAGCCCTGGCGATCTCAGGCTTTGTAACCTCCCTGTCCATCTTCTGCACCTCAGGCTTTATCATCCTGGCTCCGCTGATGAAGGCCCTGTCCAGAAAGACGAAGAAGTCTGTGGTGGGCCTGGGAATCGCCCTGGCAGGAGGTCTGGTAGCCAGCCATTCCCTGGTGCCGCCCGCGGCAGGACCCATCGGCGTGGCAGGTATCCTGAATGTCAATATCGGCCAGTTTATGCTGTACGGAACAGTGCTCTCCATCCCAATTATCCTGGTCAGCCTGATCTACGGCAAATACCTGGGCAAAAAGATCAGCCAGATCCCGGACGGCGAGGGCTGGACCAGGGAGTATGACATGGGCCAGGCGGAGGCAGAACCTGAGTGGGCGGCATCCGACAGCAATGCCAGATCCATCTCCCCCTTTATGGCATTTGCACCCATCCTGTTCCCCATTGTGTTCATTCTGCTTAAGACAGGGTTAAAATCAGCGGGAGCGGAGAACCAGATTGTGTCTCTGCTGGGCCAGCCCATTGTGGCTTTGGCCATTGGACTGCTGATCGCCATCTACGGCCTCATGGGCACATTCGGCAAGGGCGAGACCGTCAATGCCATGGAGGAGGGGCTGAAGTCCAGCGGCAAGCTGATGCTCCTTGTGGGCGGCGGCGGAGCACTGGGCATGATTATCCAGAACAGCGGACTGGGAGAGTATATTGCTTCCAGCATCATTAAGACCAGCATCCCGCCCCTGCTGCTGCCTTTCCTTATCGCAGCCCTTTTGAGGGTCGCCCAGGGGTCCGGCTCTGTGGCCATGATGACAGCCGCGTCGGTGGTGGCTCCCATGATCGCCACACTGAACTTAAACCCGGTGTTTGCGGCTCTGGCGGCCTGCATCGGCGCAATCCCCTTCTCCCATTTCAACGATTCCTATTTCTGGGTAATCAATGAGTCCATCGGAATCAGCGACACAAGGGAGCAGATGAAAGTGTGGAGCGTGACTACCACGCTGTCCGGGTTCGCGGCTTTGGCGGTACTGCTTGTCATGAATCATTTCTTAGGGTAAAATTGATAATATATGGAGGACGAAAATATGAAACCAATTATAGCAATTCCAATGGGCGACCCGGCGGGTATAGGACCGGAGATCGTGGCCAAGGCCATCTCCAGGGCAGAGACCTTTGACTGTGCAAGATGTGTGGTTATGGGCGACAGGAAGGTGATGGAGCAGGCGGTCCGGATTGTGGGCCTTCCGATGGCCGTCAATGTGATCCGCGAGCCTGAGGACGGCAGTTTTGAGGAAAATGTGATCAATCTCATAGACCTGGACAATGTGGATATGGACCAGCTTAAGCTGGGTGAGATCAGCGCAATGTGCGGCCAGGCGGCCTATGAGTATATCGCAGCCAGCATTTCCCTGGCCAATGACCGTAAGGTGGCGGCAGTGTCCACAACCCCCATCAACAAAGAGTCCCTTCGGGCAGCAGGGGTTCCCTATATCGGACACACGGAGATCTTCGGAGCGCTGACCGGCACGCCTGATCCCCTGACTATGTTTGAGGTGCGGAACATGCGGGTATTCTTCCTCACAAGGCATGTGTCACTGAGAAATGCCTGCGACATGATCACCAAAGAGCGTGTGATTGACTATGTGAAGCGCTGTACGCAAGCCCTCAGGCAGCTGGGCGTGGAGGACGGCACCATGGCCATCGCGGGCCTGAATCCCCACAGCGGGGAGCACGGGCTCTTCGGGGACGAGGAGATGGACGCCATCTATCCGGCGGTGGAGGAGCTGACGGCCCAGGGCTATAATGTGGCAGGCCCCATCGGAGCGGACTCTGTGTTCCACATGGCGCTCCAGGGCAGGTTCAACAGCGTGCTGTCCCTGTATCATGATCAGGGCCACATTGCCACCAAGACCCTGGACTTTGAGCGGACCATCGCAGTGACGGCCGGGATGCCCATCCTCAGAACCTCCGTGGATCATGGGACTGCCATGGACATTGCAGGGAAGGCCATTGCCAGCGATGTGAGCATGGTGGAGGCCATCCGGCTGGCGGCCAAGTATTCGCCGGCATTTATGGCACAGATATAAGAGATCAATCATCAGACAGGATGCTGACCGCAGAATATGCGGCCGGCATCTTTTTGGCACGCGGTGAAAGTGGATTGACAGGAATTGGGGAGAGAGTAACATGGATTTAAACAATGAGAGAAGGGCGGGAAGGGCAGATGAGATCATCTGAGGAGAGACAGAACCGGATTGTGGAGCTGGTAAGCGAAAAAGGGAATATACAGGTGGAGCGCCTGGCGGAGATTCTGGAGGTCAGCCAGATGACGGTCCGGCGGGATCTGGACAAGTTAAACAAGGACGGGATTATTGAGCGCCGCCATGGGGTGGCGGTGATCAAGCATGAGACTACCTATACGGAGAAGATGGTGACCATGATGGATGAGAAACGGCTGCTGGCCTCGGCCTGCGCGGCCATGGTGAAGCCAGGGGACACGGTGTTCCTGGATTCCGGCACCACCATCTATGAGATTGCCAAAAGGATCATGGACATACCGGATCTGACGGTGGTTACCGATGACATTGAGATTGGTTTTCTGCTGCACAGAAGCAATGTGGAGCTGATGATCTGCGGCGGAACGGTGCAGAAGGAGACGGGCAGCATATTCGGCACCTTCTCCAACCAGATGATGTCATATATTCATGTGGGAATTGCATTTATGGGGGCAATGTCCATTGACTCCGGCTACAATGTGCTGACGCCCACCATGGACAAGGCATCCTTAAAGCGGATGATTGTGAAAAATGCAAACAGAAGTTATCTGGTGGTGGACCACAGCAAGTTTAACCGCCAGGCATTGATGAAAATCAACAATCTCCAGGATTATACAGGTGTGGTCACCACCAGGGTATTTGATGAAAAAGAAATGAAACAGATGGGCGAGCAGAAGATCAAGGTGATAACTGTCTCTGGGTGAAGCCGCCCGGTGTTATGAAGCGTTTTTCTTCAGCTGTTTTTTTGTGTATATTTTAGCCTTGCATTTACAATGGCCGCAGCCGCTTCCGAGCTTTGTGGCCTTTTTTACTGCTTTGAAAGAATCCGCGCCGTCTGCCACAGCTTCTTTAATGTCTTTTTTGGTGACTTTAAAGCAGGGGCAGATGTATTTGTCCTTTCCCATCACAGCACCAGGGAGGGGGCTGCGTAGACTCTTGCAGCCAGCTCGGAATCCAGCATATACAGGCCTTTAGGATCATGGCCGAAGAGATTGAAGCGCTTCAGCAGCTCGCCGGCATTTTTCTCCTCCTCGCCCTGTTCCTTCACGAACCAGTCGAGAAACTGCATGGTGCGGAAGTCTTTGACATCATAGGCGGCATTGTAGATGGTGTGGATCAGCTCTGTGACATAACATTCGTGCTTCAGGCCTTCTGACAGCGGACCTTCAAAATCAGTGAAGGTTTTGTCCGGCTTATCGATGGCTTCCAGGGTCACCTTTGCGCCGTTATTCTGGAGATACTGGATGAACAGCGTGGCGTGGTCCCGCTCCTCCTGAGCCTGAACCCGGTACCAGTTGGAAAAACCGTTTAACTCCGCATCCTTGTAATAGTTGGAAAAATCCAAATAGAGATAAGCGGAATAGAATTCTTTATTGATCTGTGTATTGATCAGTTCAGCGACTTTTGCATCTAACATATGTATATCCTCCGTTTTAAATTTATGAGTCCATTATACCAGTTTCTTCTTTTGAAGGCAATCAGGATTCACCCGGTACCCCTGGCTCCGGAAAACTGGTTCCCCGCAGTAGATGCGGCGGAGCCGGTTTTCCGGATATGGGTACCGTTTTAGACCTCTGTTTTCCAGAAACCGTGGAGGTTGCAGAACGCATAGGCAGCTTTTGGTGAATCTCCCTCTTCCAGAGTGAAATGTGCCACGGGGTCACAGCCTGAGGTCAGCGGAATCCGCATAACCTGTCCGGCATTTGTATGAAGGCAGACCCAGGAGATTCCGTGCTCCTCTGTCATCGGGTGAAAGGTAGAACCCACGTTGACGGTCACATGGTTTCCGTCCACCTCAACCACCGGCAGATGTTTTTCCGAGGCGCCCTCCGAGGTATTGGGCTCCAGAATGTCAAAGGGCTTAAAGCAGTCGGGCATGGCGGCATTGGGTGACCCGGAGATGGTCTCCAGGATGACGGTGTGGGTTTTGTCAGTTAGAAATAAAAGTTCCTGATTCATGGAAAACCTCCGTTT
>URUZ01000198.1 GCA_900551225.1 uncultured Clostridium sp. | reverse complement strand
GAGCCATAGATATGAAAATACATTCGTTGAGCAACAAAGTTAGAAACAGTATTCTGATGGCGATTTTGCTGCAGAGCGTTTTATTCGGAATCGGACTTGCTGTTTCCGGAACATTTACCAGCACGGTCAGCAAGCCGTACCGGGTTATGGAGTCTCAGAATTCAGAAAAGAATGCTCTGATGTCCAACAATCTCAACAACACCCTTCGAATTGTCAATAATATGGCGACTGAGATCGGCAAGCTGGAGGACCAGAAGGCCATCCAGGACCGGCTGGTGGATAATTTAAACCACCTGATGTCCGTAACCCGTGTGTTCTACATGGATCTGGACCAGCAGACAGGATACCTCTACCGGGACGGGGAGTCCGCCATCTATTCCACTGATTATGGGGACATATCCTGTGAGGTGGGCAAGCCCGCGTCAGGGACAAAGATTGCACTTTCCAGCCAGTGGAGACCCCAGTTTGAAGATTCCTTCTGGGAAATGGCGGAGCAATACTGGGTAGACAGGGAGACGGACCGGCAGTGGATGTACACCCAGGGCACCATGCGCTACGTAATCGCCCAGGAGGTAAACGGCCATCGCCGGATCATGGGCGCTGAGGTGGGCGGGGACATGATGAGCACCTATATGAGCCTGGACAATCCGCCCTACAAGGGCATGAATATATTTCTGCTGACTGAGAACCAGGTGCTGTACAGCACGAACCGGGAACTGGAAGGTCTGCCCTATGAGATGCAGGACGGCAGAATCCGCATGAAAATCAATGGTAAGGCCCATGACGGAGTCAGGGATGTACTTCAGATATACGGACATATGGAGGAAGGCACTGTCTATGTGGGAACCATCTGCGACCACTCTGAGCTGTCCAACCTGTCCAGGGATACCGTGCAGATGGTGGTGCTGGTGTATATTGTGTGTATGGCCATTGCAGTGGTATTTTCCTATGCTGTGATCAACCAGGTGCTGAAGCCCCTGAGGAAGCTGCGGGAAGACATCGCAGGCCAGAGGCCCGAGGATGTGTTCTTTGAACCCTGCGGACTGATGGAGATCGATGACATCCACAAGGCGCTGAACGATATGACCTATAAGCTGGAACAGAGCCATAACCGGTATTCCTTCGCCATGGAGGCCACCGGGGAGATGGTGGGAAGCTTTGAGTATGACAGGATGGGCAGGCGCGTGAAGCTGTCCTTTGCCCTGCGCAGTCTGTTGGATATCCCGGAGGCCCTGGTGGACGCGGACAATACCATACTGTACGAGGACTGGATACGCCTTCTGAGCCGTATGCAGCCTGTGGAGGAGCTGGAGGATGTATACTGGTTTGAGGACGGCTATCACGTCACACGGGCAGTGACAATCCGCCAGCAGGAGGAAGAGCACAGTGTATTCGGCATGGTGGTGGACAAGACAGATGCCTTCAAGGAGATCATGCGGCTCCGGGACCTGTCCCAGCACGACCAGCTGACCGGCCTGTACAACGCAGCCTACCTGAAGGTAAAGGGGCAGCAGTATCTGAATGAAAACAGATTAAAGGTCAACGGTTTAATCTTCTGTGATCTGGATAACCTTAAATATATCAATGACACTTACGGCCACAGCACCGGCGACCGGTATCTTCAGGAGATGGCCGGGATGCTGAGCAATATGGCCAAGGCGGAACGCTGCATACCGGTTCGTATATCGGGGGATGAGTTCGCGCTGTTCTTCTACGGCTATGACACCCGGCAGGAGATAGAGAAAAAGATCCGTGACGGGTATGAGAACCGTCCGCTGATGGAGCTGCCGGACGGCAGCAAATGCAGAATCAATGCATCCGTGGGGCTGGCCTATGCCCAGAGGGAGACAGAGGATATCGAGGACCTGTTAAAACGGGCCGATCAGGCGATGTATTATGTAAAGCGGCATCGGAAGAACGGAATAGCAATTTACGGAAAGCTGGACGGGATGGAGTAGCGCACAGCCGCGCTCTATCCCGCTTTTTTCCTTTCCCCCTTGCTTTTTCATGCAAATAAAATTATAATGTAGAATAACTATCCATAGAAAAAGGTGACCATACATGCCAAATGAGGTGACAAAAGAAAAACTGGATATTGAGCTGGAGGCCCCGGCAGACTTTACAAGTCCGGATGAACTGTATCAGGATCTGATCGCAACGATACGCAAATACCACCCATCGGATGATATCAGCAATATCGAGAAAGCATACAGGCTGGCGGATGAGGCCCACAAGGACCAGAAGCGCAAGTCAGGTGAACCGTATATCATTCACCCTCTTTGTGTTGCCATTATTCTGGCAGATCTGGAGATGGATAAGGAGACCATAGAGGCAGGACTGCTTCATGATGTGGTCGAGGATACCATCATGACCCTGGATGAGCTGACCAAGCAGTTCGGCTCTGAGGTATCGTTTCTCGTGGACGGCGTGACCAAGCTGACCCAGCTGTCCTGGGACAAGGATAAAGTGGAGATCCAGGCCGACAACCTTCGGAAGATGTTCCTGGCCATGGCCAAGGACATCCGGGTAATCATCATCAAGCTGGCGGACCGCCTGCACAACATGCGCACAGGCCAGTATTGGAAGCCGGAGAAGCAGAAGGAGAAGGCCAGGGAGACCATGGAGATCTACGCTCCCATTGCGGACCGTCTCGGTATATCCAAGATCAAGATCGAGCTGGATGACCTCTCGCTGAAGTTCCTGAAGCCGGAAGTATATTATGACCTGGTGGAGAAGGTGGACCTGCGCAAGGATGCCAGGGAGACATTTGTCCAGGAGATCGTGGATGAAGTGAGAAGCCACATGCAGGAGGCCGGAATCGAAACACACGTGGCCGGCAGGGTGAAGCACTTCTTCAGCATTTATAAAAAAATGGTAAACCAGAATAAAACCCTGGATCAGATATATGACCTGTTTGCAGTCCGGATTATGGTGGAAACCGTAAAGGACTGCTATGCTGCGTTAGGCGTAATCCACGAGATGTATAAGCCCATTCCGGGCCGTTTCAAGGACTATATCGCCATGCCCAAGCAGAACATGTACCAATCCCTTCACACCACGCTGATCGGCGGCAACGGCCAGCCCTTTGAGATCCAGATCAGGACCTATGAGATGCACCGCACCGCGGAGTACGGCATCGCGGCCCACTGGAAGTACAAGGAGAGCGGCAGCGGCCAGGTGGCAGCCAGCAGCGAGGAGGCAAAGCTCAGCTGGCTCCGCCAGATACTGGAGTGGCAGAAGGACACGGATGACTCCAAGGAATTTCTGAGCATGGTCAAGGGTGACCTGGACCTGTTCTCAGACAGCGTCTACTGTTTTACGCCCTCAGGCGATGTAAAGACCCTGACCAGCGGTTCCACACCCATTGATTTCGCATATGCCATTCACAGTGCAGTGGGCAACAAGATGGTGGGCGCCAGGGTCAACGGCAAGCTGGTCAATATTGACTATGTGATCCAGAACGGCGACCAGATTGAGATCATGACCTCCCAGAATTCCAAGGGGCCAAGCCGGGACTGGTTAAATATTGTAAAGAGCACCCAGGCCAAGAACAAGATCAACCAGTGGTTCAAGAACGAGATGAAGGAAGACAATATCGTTCGCGGCCGGGAGCTGATGGACCGCTACTGCAAGGCCAAGGGCATCAATTGGAGCGACATCAGCAAGCCTGAATACACGGAAAAGGTGATGGCCCGCTATGCCTTTAAGGACTGGGATTCCGTGCTGGCCTCCATTGGCCACGGCGGCCTGAAAGAGGGCCAGGTCATCAACAAGATGGTGGAAGAGCGGGAAAAGAAGATGAAGCGGGAGATCACCGATGAGGATGTTCTCAGCGGCATCGCGGATACCGCAGGCAAGGCCGAGATTGGCACGCGCTCCGGACGCTCCAAAAGCGGCATCATGGTCAAGGGTATCCACGACCTGGCAGTGCGTTTCTCACGGTGCTGCAGCCCAGTTCCAGGGGATGAGATCGTGGGATTTGTCACCAGAGGCAGAGGCGTGTCCATCCACCGGACCGACTGCATCAACATCATCAATCTTCCTGAGGATGAGCGCAACCGCCTGATTGACGCGGAGTGGCAGGTGCCGGATGACGGCACAAGCCTGGAGCGCTATTCCACGGAGATCAAGATTTATGCCAACAACAGAATCGGCATGTTTGCTGACATATCCAAGGTGTTTACGGAACGCCAGATCGATATCACATCCATGAATGTGAGAACCAGCAAGCAGGGCAAGGCAACGATTATTATGACATTTGATATACATGGTATGGATGAGCTGAACCGCCTGATTGACAAGATCCGTCAGATTGAAGGGGTGCTGGATATCGAGCGTACTGCGGGATGACAGGCGGTGTGTCCGCGAAGGGCCCGCAACTAGGAGGATTAACAATGAGTGAATTACGGATCAAGACCTGCGTCCTGGGCGCGGTCAGTACCAATTGCTATATTGTATATAATAGCTGTACCAAGGAGGCGGTGATCGTGGACCCGGGCGATAACGCCCCCTATATCACCAACAAATGCCGGGAACTGGATGTGCTTCCGGTGGCAGTGCTGCTGACCCATGGACATTTTGACCATATTCTGGCCACCCAGGATATCTGCCGGACATTCCACATCAATGCCTACGCCAGCCAGACAGAGGACAGGATGCTGGCGGATTCCAGTTTGAATTTGTCCGGCACCTGCGAGTCGGAGCAGACCAGCTTCCACGCGGACGTGCTGCTCCATGACGCCCAGGAGCTGACGCTGCTGGGAACCGTGTGGAAAGTGCTGGAGACTCCGGGGCACACTGCCGGTTCTGTGTGCTACTACATACCGTCTGAGGAGATGCTGCTGGCCGGGGATACCCTGTTTGCGGAATCTTACGGCCGGACGGATCTGCCCACGGGCAGCTCGGCCCAGATCGTGTCCTCTATTGTGGACAAATTATTTGACCTCCCCGATGACACCATGGTTTATCCGGGGCATGGAGATCCCACCACTATTGGACATGAGAAACAGTACAATCCGGTGGCATTTTACAGGAGATATCGTTTATGATTGGATTATTGATACAGGATAACGCATTTGAACAGGACATCAGAGAGCTTCTGATGTCCTTTTATCCAGGTGAAACCTATGCTCATGAAGCGGCGGAGGGCGTGGCTTTTTACGTGGAGACATGGATGAGAGACGGGAAGATTGGGGTTAGGATCTGGGATCGGGCCGGGGCGGCCGCAGGATCTTCACGGGCTGCGGACCCGGCCCTTGACAGCGCGCCGGATGTGGACAAGCCGGCCCTAGCGGACCTGGCCCTTGGCAGCGCGCCGGATGTGGACAAGCCGGCCCTAGCGGACCTGGCCCTTAGCAGCGCGCCGGATGTGGACAAGCCGGCCCCAGTGCCCCCGGCTCCCGGCTTCGCACTGGCTGCGGACAAGCAGGCGCCTGCGGACCTGTCCGACCATCTGGCGTCCAAGAACGTGATCAAGCAGATGTTCTACCGCATGCTCTGTGACCGCACGGGAATCACCCTGCCGTGGGGCTCTCTGACAGGCATCCGGCCCACCAAGATCGCCCTGACCCGTCTGGAGGATGGCTGGAAGGAGGAGGATATCCGCTCCTTCATGAAGGAATCCTACATGGCCAGCGATGAAAAGGTGGATCTAAGCATTGAGATCGCCGCCCGGGAGAAGCAGCTGCTGGAACCCCTGGACTATGAGCGGGGCTACAGCCTGTATGTGGGGATTCCGTTCTGCCCCACCACCTGCCTGTACTGCTCCTTCACCTCCTATCCCATCAGCAAGTGGAAGGGCAGGACGGGCCTGTACCTGGAAGCCCTGTTTAAGGAGCTGGAGTACACTGCCGCCAAGATGAAGGGACGTCCCTTGGACACGGTCTACTTCGGCGGAGGCACCCCCACTTCCCTGGAGGCGGAGGAGCTGGACCAGATCCTGCGCAGGCTGGAGCAGCTGTTTGACCTGGAACATACCCTGGAATTCACGGTGGAGGCCGGACGGCCCGACAGCATCACCCGAGAGAAGCTTCAGGTGCTTCGGGATCACGGCATCACAAGGATTTCCATAAATCCCCAGACCATGAACCAATCCACCCTGGATCTCATTGGCCGCCGCCATTCCGTGGACATGGTGAAGGAGAAATTCTTGCTGGCCAGAGAGCTGGGATTTGACAATATCAACATGGATCTGATCATGGGCCTGCCCCAGGAGGGCATGGAGGAGGTGCGCCACACGCTGCGCGAGGTGAAGGCACTGGCTCCCGATTCCCTGACCGTCCACTCCCTGGCCATCAAGCGCGCCGCCCGCCTGAACATGTTCAAGGAGGACTACAGCGGGCTGACCATCCAAAACACCCCGGAGATGATCGATCTCAGCGCGGCCTGCGCCCGGGAAATGGGCATGGAGCCATACTACCTGTACCGCCAGAAGAACATGGCCGGCAATTTCGAGAACGTGGGCTACGCCCTTCCTGGAAAAGCCTGCATCTACAACATCCTGATCATGGAGGAGATGCAGACCATTGCCGCCTGCGGAGCCGGAACCACCACCAAAGTGGTATTCCCCGCGGAAAACAGGCGGGAACGCTGCGAAAATGTAAAGGAAGTGGAGCAGTACATCACAAGAATCGACGAGATGATCGGCCGGAAGGACAAAATTCTGGGCTAACCGCCGGAAATTGCGCTAAAACCCTTGCAAATTCATAGAAGTCTATTAAAATATAGATATTGATTAAATATAAATAGAAAAATGGAGAATATTATGGCATTGACGAAGAAGCCGGTAACCGGCATGAAGGATATTCTGCCTGCGGAGATGCAGATTCGCGAATACGTAATGAACCAGATCCGGGAGACCTACAAGGGTTTCGGATTTTCGCAGATTGAGACTCCCTGTGTGGAGCACATCGCCAACCTGACCAGCAAGCAGGGAGGGGACAATGAGAAGCTGATCTTCAAGATCTTAAAGCGGGGCAATAAGCTGAACCTGGAGACAGCCAATGAGGAGAACGACCTGGTGGACGGCGGTCTGCGCTACGACCTGACGCTGCCCCTGTCCCGCTATTATTCCAACAACGCGGCCTGCCTGCCATCCCCATTCAAGGCTCTCCAGATGGGAAGCGTATGGCGTGCGGACAATCCCCAGAAGGGCCGCTACCGCCAGTTTGTGCAGTGCGATATCGATATATTAGGCGATCCCACCTGTCTGGCGGAGATCGAGCTGGTGCTGGCCACCACCACGGCCCTTAGCAAGATCTGCACAGAGAATGCATTTACCGTCAGGATCAACGACCGGGGTATCTTAAAGGGCATGGCCATGTACTGCGGATTCCCCGAGGAGTCCATGGACCAGGTGTTCATCACCCTGGATAAGATGGACAAGATCGGCTATGATGGCGTGGAGAAAGAACTGCTGGAAAGTGGATATACTTCAGACAGTGTGGATAAGTATCTGGAAATGCTGAAAACTGTGGATAAAGATGCCGCCGGAGTGCGCGCCCTGGGTGAGAAGCTTAAGGAGGTGCTGCCTGACAGCGTCACCGGGAACCTGGCCCACATCATGGATACGGTCACAGAGGTTGCGGAGGCTGATTTCCGGCTGGAATTCGATCCCACCCTGGTGCGCGGCATGTCCTACTACACCGGCACCATCTTTGAGGTGTCCATGGAAGGCTTCGGCGGTTCCGTGGCAGGCGGCGGCCGCTATGACAAGATGATCGGCAAATTCACCGGCATGGAGACCCCTGCCTGCGGTTTCTCCATCGGATTTGAGCGGATTGTCAACATTCTCATGGACAACGGCTTCGCAGTCCCCGGTTCCTCGGACAAGAAAGCCTATCTCTATGAGAAAGGCCTGGACAGCGCCGCACTGACAGCTGTGATCCGGGAAGCCATGGCGGAGCGCAAAAACGGCGTTCAGGTTCTGGTGGCCCAGATGAACAAGAACAAGAAGTTCCAGAAGGAGCAGCTTGGCAAGGAAGGTTATGAGGAGTTTAGGGAGTTTTACAGGGAAAGCCTGAAGAGATAAGAATTGAGGAGATAATATCATGGCAGAGTCAATGCTTGGGATCAAACGGTCCCACAGATGTACAGAGTTAACCACCCAGAATATCGGCCAGGAAGTGACTGTGATGGGATGGGTTCAGAAGAGCAGAAACAAGGGCGGTATTATATTTGTGGATCTGCGGGACCGCTCCGGCATATTACAGCTCATCTTCGAGGAGAGCGACTGCGGCGCGGAGAACTTCGCCAAGGCCGAGAAGCTGCGCAGCGAGTTCGTAATCGCTGTCACCGGCCAGGTGGAAGCCCGTTCCGGCGCGGTCAACGAGAATCTGGCCACCGGAGCTATTGAGGTGCGCGCGGGGGCCCTTCGTGTGCTGTCCGAGTCCGAGACCCCTCCATTTCCCATTGAGGAGAACAGCAAGACAAAGGAAGAGCTGCGGTTAAAGTACCGTTTCCTGGATTTAAGAAGGCCTGACATCCAGCGCAACCTGATGATCCGCAGCCGGGTGGCTACCCTGACCAGAGCATTTCTGGCTGAGGAGGGCTTCCTGGAGATTGAAACCCCTACAATGATAAAGAGCACCCCTGAGGGCGCCCGGGACTATCTGGTACCCAGCCGTGTTCATCCGGGTTCCTTCTATGCGCTGCCCCAGTCTCCCCAGCTGTACAAGCAGCTGCTGATGTGCTCAGGCTATGACCGTTATTTCCAGCTGGCCCGCTGCTACAGGGACGAGGATCTGCGTGCGGACCGTCAGCCGGAATTTACCCAGATCGATATGGAGCTGTCCTTTGTGGATGTGGATGATGTGCTGGAGGTCAATGAGCGTCTGCTGCAAAAGCTGTTTAAGGATATCTGCGGATTTGAGCTGCAGCTGCCCATCCAGAGGATGACATGGCGCGAGGCCATGGACCGCTACGGCTCCGACAAACCGGACTTGCGCTTTGGAATGGAGCTTCAGAATGTCTCTGAGGTGGTGAAGGGCTGTGAGTTCGCTGTATTTAAAAACGCGCTGGAGAGCGGCGGTTCCGTCCGCGGAATCAACGCCAAGGACCAGGGCGCTATGCCCCGCAAGAAGATTGACGCCCTGGTGGAGTACGCTAAGGGCTTCGGCGCCAAGGGACTGGCCTATGTGGCCATGGCTGAGGACGGCACCCTGAAATCCTCCTTCGCCAAGTTCATGAAGGAGGAGGAGATGGCTGCCCTTGTGTCCGCTATGGACGGACAGCCCGGAGATCTGCTGCTCTTTGCCGCGGACCGGGACAAAGTGGTATTCGATGTGCTGGGCAACCTGCGCCTGGAATTGGCCAGACAGCAGGAGCTGCTGAAAAAGGATGATTTTAAGTTCCTGTGGGTGACCGAGTTCCCGCTGCTGGAATACTCCGAGGAGGAGGACCGCTACGTTGCCATGCACCATCCATTTACCATGCCCATGGACGAGGATATCCAGTATCTGGACACCGATCCCGGCAAGGTGCGGGCAAAGGCCTATGACATCGTGCTCAACGGCGTGGAGCTGGGCGGCGGTTCCGTCCGTATCCACCAGGGCGATATCCAGTCCAAGATGTTTGAGGTTCTGGGATTCAGCAAGGAGCGGGCCCAGGAGCAGTTCGGCTTCCTGCTGGAGGCCTTCAAGTACGGCGTTCCGCCTCACGCAGGCCTGGCCTACGGCCTGGACCGTGTGGTGATGCTGATGGTAGGCGCAGACAGCATCCGCGATGTCATTGCCTTCCCCAAGGTAAAGGATGCCTCCTGCCTGATGAGCCAGGCGCCGTCCGCTGTGGACGAGAAACAGCTGGTTGAGCTGGGGATTGAGATAGCTGAGACGGAAGAATAATGGAATAGATAAAGATAGGAACCGGACGTTCTCTGTGGGGGTCTTTCTTGGGTTTGGTTATATGGGGAGTTAGGGGTGGAAGGGTACGCG
>URUZ01000197.1 GCA_900551225.1 uncultured Clostridium sp. | reverse complement strand
ATGTTATAATTATAACAAAATGATTTAACACATAATATATATAGAAAGCGGAGAGGTGATGACATGAGAATTCAGGGAAAGAGAATCTGGATTGCCGGGCAGTTTATGGAAGCCCAGCTGGATATTGAAGAAGGTAAGATCACAAGAATCCGGGAATATGGAAGCATGCCTGCGGATGAGGACTATGAGGAGCTGCGTGTGGTGCCCGGTTTTATTGATATCCACACCCACGGTGCATATGGTTTTGACACCAACGATGGGGAGCCGGAGGGCCTTAGGGAATGGATGCGGCGCATCCCGGAGGAAGGAGTCACATCCATCCTGCCCACCACTGTAACCCAGATGCCGGATGTATTAAAGAAGGCGGTGGCCAATGTGGCGGCCGTGGCTGAGGAGGGTTATGAGGGGGCTGAGATGCTGGGCATCCATTTTGAGGGTCCGTATCTGGATATGGAATACAAAGGGGCGCAGCCGCCGGAAGCCATAGCGAAGGCGCTGGTGGACCAGTTTAAGGAGTACC
This sequence comes from uncultured Clostridium sp., assembly GCA_900551225.1. Classification (GTDB taxonomy): domain Bacteria; phylum Bacillota; class Clostridia; order Lachnospirales; family Lachnospiraceae; genus Enterocloster. The sequence continues at coordinate 9,420 of URUZ01000197.1, read as the reverse complement.
AGGAAGCAGCCCACGGTATGATCAGGTATATCACCCTGGCGCCGGAGCATGATGAGGACTTTGCCCTGACAAGATACTGCAGCAGCACCGGAGTGGTGGTCAGCATGGGGCACTCCTCGGCAACCTATGAGCAGGCGATGATGGGCATTGCCAACGGCGCCACCTCCATGACCCATGTTTACAATGGCATGACGCCCTACCATCACAGAAAACCGGGACTGGTGGGCATAGCTCTCAGAGTGAGAGACATCTACGGAGAGATCATCTGTGACGGCTGCCATTCCCATCTGGCAGCGCTGAACAATTTCTTTACCGCCAAGGGCAGGGATTATTCCATTATGATCAGTGATTCCCTCAGGGCCAAGCACTGCCCGCCAGGAGGCAATTACCAGCTGGGCGGCCACGACATTGAGATCGGTGAGGACGGGCTGGCTCGCCTGAAGGGAACAGATACCATTGCGGGAAGCACTTTATATATGAACAGAGGCCTTAAGATTCTGGTGGAAAAGGCCATGGTTCCCTTTGACACGGCGCTTAACGCCTGCACCATCAATCCGGCCAGAGCCTTAGGCGTAGACAACCGGAAGGGCCGTCTGGCCGCCGGCTGCGATGGGGATCTGGTGGTGCTTGACGACAGCTATAATGTGGTTCAGACCTGGTGCAGGGGGAATAAAATGTTGTAAAAACGTATAAAAAGCTTGCATTTGCCATTTTACCATGCTATAGTATATACGATAACTAATGTAGATTAACGTAAAGAGTGGACGCGGGTCCACTCTTTCGTCTTGTGTAGGGAAGGTATTCAGAAAGGCGGTGAAATGATGGGAAAAAAAGAAAATTACGAATCCAGGGTTGAAGCATATCTGCTTCCGCTGATGGAGGAACATCATTTTGAACTGGTGGACGTAGAGTATATAAGAGAAGCAGGAACCTGGTATCTGCGCGCTTATATTGATAAAGAAGGCGGAATCGGGGTGGACGATTGTGCGGTTATCAGCAGAAAGCTGGGAGAATGGCTGGATGAAAAGGACTTTATTGATGAAAGCTATATCCTGGAAGTGAGCTCACCCGGCTTGGGGCGGCCGCTTAAGAAGGAGAAGGATTTTGCCAGAAGCATCGGTAAGGATGTGGATGTCCGCCTTTACCGCCAGAGAGATAAGCAGAAGGAATTCACAGGGGCGCTGAGCGCATATGATGACAAATCGGTGACTCTGGATATGGAGGACGGAAGCACAATGGTGTTTGAGCGGACGGAGATTGCGCTGATTCGCCTGGCATTTGATTTTTAGATTGATGTTAATCACATGTAGGATACATGGATAGGAGGATAAACATGAATAAGGAACTGTTAGAGGCAATGGAAGTTCTGGAGAAGGAAAAAAATATCAGCAAAGCAACGCTGTTGGAAGCAATTGAAAACTCCCTGCTCACTGCCTGCAAGAACCACTTCGGAAAGGCGGACAATGTCCGTGTGACCATCAATCCGGATACCTGCGATTTCGCAGTGTACATGGAGAAGGAAGTGGTGGAGGAGCTGGAGGACGATCAGCTTCAGATCAGCCTGGCCGATGCAAAGATGATGAATCCCAAGTACGAGGTGGGTGATTTTGTACAGATCCCGCTGGATTCTAAAAAGTTCGGCCGCATTGCCACACAGAACGCGAAAAACGTGATCCTGCAGAAGATCCGGGAAGAAGAGCGCTCCGTCCTTTACAAGGAGTATTTCACCAAGGAGAAGGACGTGATGACAGGTATTGTACAGCGCTACCTGGGGAAAAATGTGAGCATCAATCTTGGAAAAGTGGACGCTGTCTTAAATGAAAGCGAACAGATCAAGGGAGAGACCTTCCGCCCTACAGAGCGGGTTAAGGTATATATCCTGGAAGTTAAGGACACACCAAAGGGACCGAGAGTTTCCGTATCCAGAACCCATCCGGATCTGGTGAAGAGACTGTTTGAGTCCGAGGTGGCGGAAGTGCGTGACGGCACCGTGGAGATCATGGCCATTGCAAGGGAGGCCGGTTCCAGAACCAAGATCGCCGTAAAATCCAATGATTCCAATGTGGACCCGGTGGGTGCATGTGTCGGACTCAACGGTTCCAGGGTCAACTCCGTTGTAAACGAGCTGCGCGGTGAGAAGATTGACATCATCAACTGGGATGACAATCCCGCATACCTCATTGAGAACGCGCTGAGCCCGGCCAAGGTAATCTGCGTTGTGGCAGATGAGGAGGGGCGTGAAGCTCAGGTCATCGTGCCGGATTACCAGCTGTCGCTGGCCATCGGCAAGGAAGGCCAGAACGCCAGACTGGCAGCAAGGCTTACCAGCTTTAAGATCGATATTAAGAGCGAGACTCAGGCCCGCGAGATGGGCTTGTTTGAGCAGATGGGACTGCAGTATGGAGATGTCCCGGAAGTGATAGATGAGGAGGCTCTTCAGGAAGACTACCAGGAATATGAAGGCGAGGCCTACCAGGAGGACGCGGACCAACAGTAACGGGTACCGGAAAGATTAGGAGTGATGTAAGTGAGCATGAAGAAGGTTCCTCTCAGACAGTGCATAGGCTGTGGTGAGATGAAAAATAAAAAAGAGATGATAAGAGTGATAAAGACCGCTGAAGATGAGATTCTGTTAGACGCTACCGGCAGGAAGAACGGCCGGGGAGCCTATCTTTGTCCATCCATGGAATGTTTCAAAAAGGCAGTTAAGAATAAAGGCCTGGAACGGTCCTTTAAGATGGCGATTCCCAAAGAGGTGTACGAAGCTCTGGAAAAGGAGATGGAAGCGCTTGATCAATAAAAAGAAACTGCTGAGTCTGCTGGGTCTGGCTACCAGGGCCAGGAAGGTAGTGAGCGGAGAATTTTCCACGGAAAAATCAGTGAAAAGTAAAAGATCCAAGCTAGTGATTGTATCAGAGGAGGCATCAGATAACACGAAAAAGATGTTTACCAACATGTGTGCTTACTATAAGGTTCCGATTTATCTGTTTGGTACGAAGGACGAACTGGGGCATGCCATGGGCAAGGAGTTTCGGGCTTCTCTGTCTGTGGAGGACGCTGGTTTTGCAAAGTCAATGGCAGGACTAATGAATTTGAATGGAGGTAGTGTGAATGAGAGTGAGTGAATTGGCGAATGAACTGGGGAAAACCAGTAAAGAAATATTAGAATTAATTAAGCAGAAAGAACCGTCTGCCAGCATGTATGCGGCCAGCAAGGTGACGGAGGGCCAGGAGGCGGATGTGCGCAGAGCGCTGAAGCCGAAGAAGGAAGCTGCGGCAGCGCCCAAGGCGGAAACACCTAAGGCAGAGGCACCCAAGCCCGCTGCTGAGAAGAGCGCGTCAAGCGACGGACAGCCGGCTAAGAAGAAGCTGACGGCAGTGTTCCGCCCGCAGAACGCACAGCAGCAGATCAAACGCCCGGTTCCCAAGGCACCGGCTCCGGCACCACGCCAGCAGGCGGCAGCGCCGGCCCCGGAGAAGGCCCAGAGCGAGGCTCCGGTGAGACCGGCGGAGCCTTCTGTTCAGAGCCAGAGCGTTCCGGCTCAGAGCACAGCTCCTGCGGCCAGCGCACCTCAGACCCAGGCGGCGCCCCAGCCACAGAGCCAGGGAAGCAGCGAGGGAACCCGCGAAGGCGGCCAGAGCAGCAGCTACCAGGGAAGCCGTGACGGCCAGAATAACGGCTACCAGGGCAGCCGTGACGGCCAGAGTAACGGCTATCAGGGCAATCGCCAGGGAGGCTACCAGGGCAGCCGTGACGGCCAGGGCGGAGGCTACCAGGGCAACCGTCCCCAGGGCGGAGGCTATCAGGGCAACCGTCCCCAGGGCGGAGGCTATCAGGGCAATCGTCCCCAGGGCGGAGGTTACCAGGGCGGCAACCGCTTTGGCGGCGGCGGAATGGATAAAGACAGAGAGCAGGGCGGAATCAGAAGCGGCCGCGACAACACCCGCAGACCGGCAGGTGCAGCAGCAGGCAAGAGCTTTGATTCACCGATCCAGTCTAAGCCAACCAGCAACAGAAACAAAAACACCCACAGAGGCGATCGCTTTGACAGAAGAGACAGAGACGATGCAGCAAAGGGGAAAAAGCCGGTTAAGACAGGCAAGGGAGCATTTATCATGCCCGTGCCCAAGAAGGAGGATTCCAAGGCTGATGAGGTCAAGACCATCATTCTGCCGGATACCCTGACCATCAAAGAGCTGGCCGACAAGATGAAGCTGGTTCCCTCTGTGATTGTCAAGAAACTGTTCTTAAAGGGACAGGTGGTTACCTTAAACCAGGAGATCGACTACGAGCAGGCAGAAGAGATTGCCATGGAGTTCGATGTTCTGTGTGAGAAAGAAGTTAAAGTAGATGTGATTGCAGAGCTTCTGAAGGAGGACGAGGAGAGCGATGAGGGCATGTGTTCCAGACCTCCCGTTGTCTGCGTAATGGGCCACGTTGACCATGGTAAAACATCCCTGCTGGATGCCATCCGTGAGTCCAATGTAACGGCCAGGGAGGCAGGCGGAATCACCCAGCATATCGGTGCATCCGTCATTGAGATCAATGACCGCAAGATCACATTTTTAGATACACCCGGACATGAGGCATTTACCGCAATGCGTATGCGCGGAGCCCAGTCCACTGATATTGCTATCCTTGTGGTAGCCGCAGACGACGGCGTGATGCCCCAGACTGTGGAGGCCATCAACCACGCCAAGGCCGCTAATGTGGAGATCATTGTTGCAATCAACAAGATCGACAAACCCAGCGCCAATGTGGATAAAGTTAAACAGGAGCTGGCTGAGTATGAGCTGATTTCCGAAGATTGGGGCGGCAGCACAATATTTGTGCCTGTATCTGCACATACTAAGGCTGGAGTCACCGATCTGCTGGAGATGGTTCTCCTGACAGCCGATGTGCTGGAACTGAAAGCCAATCCCGACCGTAAGGGCCGCGGCCTGGTAATTGAGGCTGAGCTGGATAAGGGCAAGGGACCTGTTGCCACTGTTCTTGTACAGAAGGGCACCCTGCGCGTGGGTGACACCATTGCAGCAGGCGCATGCTACGGCAAGATCCGTGCTATGATGGATGACCTGGGCCGCAGAGTGAAAGAGGCAGGACCGTCCACACCTGTGGAAATCCTGGGCTTAAACGATGTTCCCAACGCCGGCGAGGTATTCGTGGCTACGGAGAACGAGAAGGAAGCGAGAAGCTTTGCCGAGACATTTATCTCAGAGGGCAGGAATAAGCTGATTGAAGATACCAAGGCCAAACTGTCCTTAGACGACCTGTTCAGCCAGATCAAAGCCGGCAATGTAAAAGAGCTGCCCATCATCATCAAGGCAGACGTACAGGGATCTGTGGAAGCAGTGAAGCAGAGCCTGACTAAGCTTTCCAACGAGGAAGTAATGGTCAAGGTGATCCACGGCGGTGTCGGCGCGATCAACGAGTCCGACGTATCCCTGGCCTCCGCATCCAATGCAATCATCATCGGCTTCAACATCCGTCCGGATGCCACAGCCAAGTCCATTGCAGAGCGGGAGAAAGTAGATGTACGCCTTTACAAGGTAATCTACCAGGCCATCGAGGATGTGGAAGCAGCCATGAAGGGCATGCTTGACCCCATCTTCGAGGAGAAGGTGATCGGCCACGCAGTGGTCCGTCAGACCTTCAAGGCTTCCGGCGTGGGTACTATTGCCGGTTCCTACGTGCTGGACGGCAAGTTTGTCCGCGGCTGCAAGTGCAGAATCACACGTGGCGGCGAGCAGCTGTTTGACGGCACCCTGGCTTCCCTGAAGCGTTTTAAGGACGATGTGAAGGAAGTCGCAACCAACTACGAGTGCGGTCTGGTATTTGAAAAATATAACGATGTCCAGGAGGACGATATGATTGAGGCTTACACCATGGTAGAGGTGCCAAGGTAAGGTCTGCACACGCCCTCCGTTAACGATGAACCGCACGCTTTGCGAGCGATTCACCGCACACAACAATGAAGCACGCGCTCTGCGGGTGCTTCACCGTGTACAGGAAAGTCCCCGCGGCATATGCACTGGGGACAGATAGAGAGGGAATCATGCGTAAAAACAGCATCAAGAATACTAGAATTAATATGGAGGTGCAGCGGGAGCTCAGCGAGATCATCCGGGGCGGGATCAAAGATCCCAGGATTCATCCCATGACCAGCGTGGTTTCCGTGGAAGTTACCCCTGACCTGAAGTTCTGTAAGGCATATATCAGCGTTCTGGGCAATGAGGAGGCCGGCCAGGCCACCATCCAGGGCCTAAAGAGCGCAGAAGGCTATGTGCGCAGAGAGCTGGCCAGACGTGTCAACCTGCGCAACACACCTCAGATTAAATTTATTTTGGACCAGTCTATTGAATACGGCGTCAACATGTCCCACCTGATCGATGAAGTGACCAAAGATCTTAGGAATGAGGAAGAGGAGGACAGCCTATGAGTTTACTGGAAACAAAGTTAAAAGAGGCGGACTCCGTTGTGATTCTGGGGCACATCCGCCCCGACGGAGACTGCCTGGGTTCCACTCTGGGCCTGTACAACTACCTGGGGGCCAAGTATCCCCAGGTCACAGCCAGGGTATATCTGGAGGAGGCCTCCGCCAAATTCAGCTACCTGAAGGGCTTTGACCAGATCCGCCATCAGACAGACGAGGAGCGCTATGCTCTCTGCGTGTGTCTGGACAGCGGGGACCGGGACCGGCTGGGAGACTTTGCCTGTTACCTGGACCGGGCCGCGGACAGCATCTGCCTGGACCACCATGTGACCAACACCCGCTACTGTGCGGACAATGTGGTGGCGGACCATGCCAGCTCCACCTGCGAGGTGCTCTATGAGCAGCTGGACCCGGACTTTATTGACCGGGAGGTGGCCCAGTGCCTGTATACAGGGATTGTCCACGACACCGGCGTATTCAAATTCTCCTGCACCTCCGCCAGAACCATGGAGATTGCCGGGAAGCTGATGAGCACAGGCATAGAATTCGGCAATATCATCGATGACAGCTTCTACCGTAAGACCTATGTCCAGAACCAGATTCTGGGCAGAGCCCTTTTGGAGAGCGTCACATTCCTGGACGGGAAATGCATCTTCAGCGCAATCCGGCGCAGCGAGATGGAATTCTACGGGGTGGACAGCAAGGACCTGGACGGCATCATTGACCAGCTGAGACTGACCAGCGGGGTGGAAGTGGCCCTGTTCCTGTACGAGTCCGGCGCTCAGGAGTACAAAGTGAGTATGCGCTCCCAGGACATTGTGGATGTGAGCCGCATCGCGAAGCTGTTCGGCGGCGGCGGACATGTACACGCCGCAGGCTGCACCATGAGCGGAAGCATGCACGATGTGATCAATAACCTGGCCGTACATATTGCCAAGCAGCTGGAGGTCTAACAATATGTATCACGGAATTATCAACGTATATAAGGAACCGGGCTACACATCACACGATGTGGTGGCCCGGCTTCGCGGCATATTGAAACAGAAAAAAATAGGCCATACAGGCACCCTGGACCCGGCGGCCCAGGGCGTTCTGCCTGTATGCCTGGGAATGGGAACAAAGCTGTGCGACATGCTGACCGACAAGACCAAGACCTATCAGGCTGTGCTGCTGCTGGGCCGGGAGACCGACACCCAGGACACCACGGGCGTCACCCTTGCGGACAATGCGGACGGCGCTATGGCGCTGGACCAGGAGGCGGTGAAGGCGGCTGTGCTGGGATTTGCCGGAGACTATGACCAGATTCCTCCCATGTACTCTGCACTGAAGGTGGACGGGAAGAAGCTCTATGAACTGGCCAGGGCAGGCAAAGAGGTGGAACGCCAGGCCAGGCGGGTCAGAATACTGGATATCCAGGTGGATCAGATAGACCTGCCCCGGGTTAACATGACTGTCACCTGTTCCAAGGGCACTTATATCCGGACGCTCTGCTATGACATCGGGAGAACGCTGGGCTGCGGCGGCTGCATGGAGCAGCTGGTGCGGACAAGGGTGGACCGGTTTGGAATTGAGGACAGCATGAAGCTGGACAGGATCGAGGAGCTGGCAAAGGCCGGAGCCATTGAACCTTATATTCTTCCTGTGGAGGATGCCCTGGCCGGTTATCCGGCAATATCCTGCCTGCAGGAGGCGGACAGCTTCGTGCACAACGGGAATCCCTGCTTTAAACAGCAGCTTGACATACAGACAAGCCCTGAGGACGGCCGGATATTCAGAATGTACGACAGCGGCGGCAGCTTCATCGGTCTCTATGAGTACCAGGCCTCACGGCACTGGTGGAAGCCGCAGAAGATGTTTTTGACATAACTGAGGATAAATTATGGAATACATTGCAGATACCACGGAGTTTCAGATTGAAGAACCCACTGTGGTGACCCTGGGCAAGTTTGACGGAAGACACAGGGGCCACCAAAAACTCATGCGCAAAATGCAGGAGGTCAAGGAGGCATACGGCTACAGCACCGCAGTGTTTACCTTCAGCGGGACACCGGCCCAGATGATAGCCGGGGGGAAGCAGACTGTGCTGACCACCAGCCTGGAACGGCGCAATAATATGAAAAAGACGGGGATCGACTATCTGGTGGAATACCCCTTTAATGAGCAGACCCAGCATATGCTGCCGGAGGAATTTGTGAAGGAGATCCTGGTGGGCCGCATGCATGCCAGGGCCATTGTGGTGGGAACGGACTGCGGCTTCGGCTACAAACGGTCCGGCAATGCACAGGTCCTGGGTGAGCTGGCGGAGCGCTACGGCTACAGGCTTTGGGTGATTGACAAGGAGAAGGACGAGCTGCGGGATATCAGCAGCACCTACATCCGGGAGGAGCTGGACAAGGGGAATGTGGAGAAGGCCAATGAACTGCTGGGGGAACCATACGCCATCCACGGCACCGTGGTCCACGGCCGCCACATGGGAGGCAGTATTCTGGGATTTCCCACAGCCAACCTGGTCCCCCCTGCCATAAAGCGCCTGCCGCGATTTGGTGTGTATGTGTCCAGAGTGCTGGTGGACGGTCTCTATTACCGGGGAGTTACAAATATTGGGAAAAAGCCTACCATAGACGGGGAGAACCCTGTGGGGGTAGAGACCTATATTTTTGGACTGGACCAGGACATTTACGGGCGGATCATTGAGGTGCAGCTGCTGTCATTTATCCGGCCGGAGCGGGCATTTGACGGGCTGGAGGCACTGAGACAGCAGATTGCTGCGGACAAGGAGACGGCCGCAGCATACTTTGCTGCCCATCCGGAAATGCAGGCTGATTAAAGGCTCTTAAACTGGAAATAATTTTAAAATACAGTTTACATTGGACACGGCTTGTGATATACTGAGTCGGTATGAGAAAACGCCGCTGCCCGGTGCCTGGTGACTCCAGCCGGCTGCCTGGTTGACGGTAAGATTAACTATTTTAAGGAGGATTTACCA
>URUZ01000196.1 GCA_900551225.1 uncultured Clostridium sp. | reverse complement strand
CCTGGCCGCGATTGGCCTGACATTAATACCATTGCTTTCCACCTGCTCATTCACTTCTATCACAATGCAGGAACGGCCTTCCACCATCTTGGTCTGGACCAGGTATGTCTTGTCCGGAGCCACCTTGATACTCACGTCCGGCGTCTTGATCTCAAAGCTTCTGGTGGACGCCACGTTGGTGGCCAGGAAACTGGCTTCCCTGCTCTTCTCATCCGTGGGGTAAATGGTGTCCAGCTCCTGAAGCCGCTCCGGGTCCGCCCCGTTGTTCTCCAGCAGACGTTTCACCTGGTACTTGTCCAGGGTCAGCGGCTCCGGGTCATCCGCCTTCTCCTCCAGCATCTCATTTAAACTCTCATGAATATTCTTCACTGTCTCAAAGTCGCAGTTCTCGCCCAGAGTCTCCTCCACAATGGCCTGGAAGGTCTCCTTCTGGTTCTTGGCGGACATGGGTATGGTGCAGCCCAGCACCTCGTCGATCAGCTGGATCTTCAGCTCCTCCGCGTTCTTAGAGTAAAACAGCAGGCTGTGTATGTCTGTGTTCCTGTCGTTAAATGCCGGGAACAAAAAGCCCAGATCCGGCGCCTCCACCAGCCAGTCCCGGTTGCGGTTCTCAATGGTGTTATTCATGGAATTATAGCACAGGCCGGCCTTGGAGAGCTTTACCGGACAGATGCTGCACTGTATGAACTCATATACATAGTCCGAGGCGTCAAACATCTCCGTGCCGTCCGAGGCCTTGGCAGGAATGTCGTAAGCGCAGTGGATCAGAATAATATAGTAATTCTCGGCGTAATCATAGTTGGCGATCACCTTGTCGTAGAACTCTTCCACCATTGCATCGTCCTTCAGCTGGCTGTCGCGCAGCTTCAGAAGGAACTCCTGGGTGCCTCCCTCTGCCTCTGTATGTAACGGAAACTCCATATTGATCAGATTCTTGCCCAGGCTCCCCGACATGGCGCCCCGGAAAATCGTAAAATATTTAAAGGCCTCCTCCTCCGGCAGGGAGAGAAAGGCTTCCTTGATCTCTGTCCGCTTATCCTTCTCACAGTCCACATAACAGCCGCAGATCCTGGTGATGGCGCAGCCTGCAGGGGTAAATAGTTTTTTGACTTCACTGATTTCTTTTTTATTCATCTCTGATATCTCCTTACTTTTCCCCAAACGAATCAAAAGGGGGACTTGCATTCTGTAATAGTAGAACAGATTTGCGGAGAAGTCAAGAGCGCCCCACTATCATTTTATATCGGAGAACATCCATAGGGTTTCTCTATACTTGCTGGAGTAATGGTTGAATTTGAGGACTCTCAGCATCAGCCTGCTTCCATCATTTCTCTGATATGTAAAGCCCGGGATCTCATCTTCCTCCAGCAGCACGGCCAGGCGGCTGTAATCGCAGAACTGTTCAAACAGATGCTGGTATTCCGGCTCCACCATCTTCTGCGAGTAGACCTTCAGGGCTTTGCTGAAGCTGCCGCCGGTCTCGTCCAGCATCTCCATAAAATAGTCAGGAATGAAGATCTGGCGCAGGGTGTCTGCTTCCAGGTTCACTACGTAAGCTCCCTTAAACACAGGGGCCATGACGCTTAGGAAACGCTCTACATCCTTATTTAAGGAAATGATCCGCTCCAGCTGTCTGTTCAGATCCCGCCTCTGGCGCTCGCCGCCCTGGGAGGTATAGTAATCTTTTTTATAGATCTGCATGGCAGCCTCCGCGGCCTGAACCATTTCCCGCACATTTAAATCCGTCTCCCGCCATTCCAGCCCCACCGAGAGGGAATATCCGGCCTCCTCCGCCTCCCTGCAGATGTCCGCCATCCTGTTTTCAATCTGCTCCTTCCCAACATTTCCGCAGAGCACAACAAATTCATCGCCGCCGATGCGGAAGATCTCCTCTGTCCCGAAATTCCGCAGCAGGATCACAGCCACGGTCTTTAACATCGCATCCCCCGCCTGGTGGCCCAGGCTGTTATTGATCTCATGAAGGCCGTTGACATCGATATAAATGCAGGCAAAGGAATCATATCCCCCCTCCGCAAACGCCTGGACAGCCTTCTTATAGCAGTTGCGGTTCTGTAAATTGGTCAGCGCATCCCGGAGCGCTTCCCGGCTCAGCATTTTGTTCGCCTCCTCGATCTGTATGTACTGCTCCTTGATGATAAACTCGTCCTTCTTGGCCTGGATTTTGGAACGGTATAAAATGGCGGCAACGGCTGAGGATGCTATGAAGAGGAAAAAGCTGTTCATAAAATTATTGTAGCTGTTGTCCAGGCCGTTGGGGTCGGGAAAATACGGAAGCAGCCAATTGAGGGACACAAAGCTGACGAAAAACAGCAGGGACGTCTGCCACGGTTTCATGGCTGACAGAATGGCGGTCATTAAAATGATGTAGTTATAGACAGTCAGTCCATTTCCCCCCAGCTGGTCGTTCAGGGTGACAGCAGCGCCCCAGAAGCAGAAGAACACGGTAAAGGTATTTTCAAGGCGGAAATAGAGACGAAAATCATCCGGCCTCTTTTTGTCTGCCCAGACCTCCGCCAGCATCACGCCCGCGCTCACCAGCACCAGGGACAGGTACAGCAGAAAGTAAGCCACTCTCCGCGGCTTCGCGAACGGTCCGCCGGGGCGGAGGGAAATTGAGACCATCATGATCAGTTCAAAGGCGATAATAAACAGATGAACATAAAAATCCCTTTTTTTGTTTTCGCAGTGCAGGGCGCTTAAAATATCGTCATGATATTCTATATCAGTATCAAATCCAAAAAGCATTTTCACATTACTCCACATACTTGCTCCCTCATAAATTAATATTTATTTTATTTTAACATATTAGCGGAGTTTATGAAACTATTTTGCATCTCTTATAATGAGTTTAAGAGAGAGACAAAGCTGCCAAATATGAACTGGCCTTTTTGTCTCTCTCTTTCATTTTAATTCACCATAATATATTTTGCTGCCGGCGCATTTTTCCGCCCGCGGTACCGCCTCCTACTCGTCCTCCTGATCTCCACCGTCCTCATACTCATTCACATAAATCATATGCCCCCTGGCCTCCTCCACAATCTCCCGGATCTTTGCTCCGGTCAAAGGCACATCCTCAGGCTGCAGCACCAGGCTCAATGCACAGGGCAGGTTCACCCCGCAGATCAGATGCCTGTGCTCATTCATATAAGGGCAGAACCTCTGGTTCACGCTTCCGCCCAGCATATCCGTCATCACCACAACCTCATCCTCCGGAGAAAAAGCGTGAAGCACTCCCCTGATCTGCTCTTCCAGGTCCCTTTCATCCATGTAGGCGCTGATCTCTGTGATGTTCTCCCTGGACGTCAGAAACTGCAGTGTGTCCTTCAGTCCGTAGGCCAGCAGATGGTGCGACGCAATTACAAATCTTCTCATTTACTTTCTCTCCTTACAAGCTGTCAATAACCTTTTTCACGTACTGCTCCGCCTCCCCCTGGGGAAATGGCGTGGACATGCTCTCATATCCCTTCCCGTACTCATCCTTCTCCACAATATAGCCTGCGCTGTAGTTGGCATAGCCCCACACAATTCTCATGGGCGCCTCCATGGCCGCTTTGATCTGGAGTCCGAAGGCTGAGAACAGCTCCCCGGGTATGGTGACCATATCCAGGTCTCCCAGGCGGTATATCACAGTGTTCAGCGCAACATCTGCTCCGCCCATCTTAAGCTTCTGCTTCAGATGTCTGATACCGCTCCACAGCAGCTTTTTATCGTCCTCTGTCTCAGCGGCATCCAGCTTTCTCTGGTCCTCCTCAATCTGGGCCTGGATCTGCTCTTTGGAGTATTGGCATTTCACTGTATACCGGCAGATGTTCACCTGGTCCGCCCTCAGGCAGCAGGGCGTCTCCACCCCGGCAAATCCGTCGATCTGGGCCATGATCTCATCCCGCACCCGCCACAGCTCCCGCTCGTCATTCCCCTGGCGGTACTGGCGGTTGCCCATGTCCCCGCAGGCTCCCTGGATGGTGATGAACGTGGTCTGGTATTTCTCATCCAGGGCCTTTCCAACATTTCCCAGGAGATCTGAGCTGATCTTCATATTGTGGATTCCCAGCACCGTGGGGTGGCAGGTGAGGTTGAAAATCCCCGCCGCAACATGGTTGGCATTGCGGAACAGGATTATGTTCACTTCCTTGTCACCGGGCTTGTCCTTGTAGTTCCTGTTCCCGTAGACCCCCTCAATACTCCCCTTTACCATGAACGGCTCCGTCTCCAGAAATCCCCGTTCAAAACACTCGTCCACCGCCGCAAACACCTGGGACACCATGTAGGAGCGGTACTCCGCCTTCCGTTTATTCCTGTCCTCCCCCTCATTTTCAAAGCTCACATCAGGGCCTGAGTGGGTGTGTATGGTGGAAATGATGATATGCTCCACAGGAACCGAATACTTGGCTCCGATCACAGTGCGCATATAATCTGAGATGGCCTCCTCCAGCCTGCACAGATCCAGGGTGGCCCACAGGAAGGTCTCCCCTCCGGTCCTTAGGGCCAGCACCCGGCAGTACAGTTCATCCAGCACACCGATGGATTTGCCGGTGCGCATGGCGTAGCCTCTCATGTACATGGGAAATAAAGGCGTGATGCTGCGTTTTGACGCGCTTACCTCTGCCATTGTCCTCACCCGCCTTTACGCCAGAATGCCAAATGCGGAGCAGGCCATGGAGAACAGGATCACCAGCAGGATAATGGTGGTAATCTTCATTCCCTTTCTGCCGATCAGCTTGTAAAGCGCCCACACGGTCAGCACGGAGATCATGGAGGGCAGGATCTTGTCCAGAAGGTCGGCCGCTGTCATGCTCACCTCTCCCATCTGGAAGGCCAGAGGTGTTTTCGCAGTCACCACAGTGGCTGCCAGGGCGCCCACCACAGTCAGGCCCAGCACGGAAGCCGCGTCCGTGATCTGCGCGATCTTACTGCCGAATTTGGTAATCAGTTTGGTGCCCTCCCTGTATCCGATCCACATGAGCTGGGTTCTGAGGGCAATGAATACAATGTTGGTCAGCAGCCAGAGGATGGTTCCCACCGGGTTGCCCTCCAGGGCCATATATCCGGCGATGGAGCCTAAAATAGTGGGCAGCAGGGTCCATACCAGGGTGTCGCCGATTCCGGCCAGAGGGCCCATCAGGCTGACCTTGATATTCTGCACCGCATCCACGGAGGAGATGCCCTCCTTGTCCTCCAGGGCCAGGGTTGCGCCCAGTACCAGGTTGGCCACCCATGGGTGGGTGTTAAAGTAGCGGAAATGGTTGTTCAGGGCTTCCACATACTCATCGTCATCCTTGTAGATCTTTCTCAGCAGCGGCCCAATGCCGTACACCACGGCAGGAGCCAGCTGGGTGTCATAGTTGAAGGTTGTAATGGCGATCAGAGACCATCTGCACGCGCCCTTTACACAATCTTTTTTAGTTAATACCGGTTCTCTATTCATCTTCCAATCCTCCCGCAAAGCCAACTGTTCCTCTTACTTCATTGTCCATGTAGAATTTATAAGCCAGGGCCGTGCCCAGCAGAGCCACGCCCAGCACCGGAATCTTCAGGTACGCGCTCACCACAAATCCGATGAGAATATAGTTGAAATACTTCTTGGCCGGCATATAGTGCAGCAGCATGGCGATGCCAAGCCCGGGAAGCAGTTTTCCGGCCACTGCCAGGCCTCCTGTGACCCATGCGGGCAGCACATCCAGAATGGCCTGCACAATGGGCGCTCCGGCAGTCAGCGCAACGGCTGTGGGGAAGGACATGAATACCGCCACCATCACGGGGCAGAGCAGCAGAATCCGGTACATTTTCTTAAATTCCCTGTCATTGGCGTAGCGCTGGGCCTTCTGGGCGATAAAGGAGTTGCAGATCTTGTACAGCACGTCCATCTGCACTCCCAGCATACCCACGGGCAGGCCGATGGTCAGCCCCACCTCAGGGCCCTGTCCCGTGGTCTGGGCAAAGGCGCAGGCGATGATGGTTGCAACGCCGTAATCAGGCACCGAAGAACCGCCGATAGCTGCCACGCCCAGGGACATCAGTGTGAAGGTGCCGCCTATGTACAGCCCGCTGTTCACATCCCCCAGGATCAGTCCGCAGATCAGGCCTACAATGGCCGGCCTGGCGTGTGTCAGTGAAAGTCCGCGGCGGTCCAGGTTAATCCCCGCGGCCACCAGAATTAAAGCAATTATCTGCCATGTAGCTAATGTCATCTCTTATACCCTCTCTTTCCCCTACTTTAAGAATTCGTCCAGATTCACAACTGAATCCGCCGGCACATACTGGGCGTACAGCCTGGTGCCGCCGGCCGCCAGGGCCTTGTAGGCCGCCAGCTCCTGGTCCGTGGCATAGGCCCTCTGATACAGCTTCACGCTGTGGCTCCCCTCTTCCGGCTTGGTGGTCCCTCCCACCACCAGCTCCGGGATCTTCACCCCCGCCTCCATCAGGGCCGCCAGGGTGACCGGGCTCTTTACAATCACAAACACGTTGTGGTCGTTGTATTTTCCCGCCTTGAAGTTGTTCACCGCCGTCTCCAGGGCAATGATGGAGATGGCCATGCCTGTGGGCCGGGCCAGCTTCATGCTGGCCTTAGTCAGCTCGTTGTCTGCCACAGCATCGTCAATGATCATGATCCGCTGGGCCCCGGAGCGTCCCGCCCACTGTGTGGCCACGATTCCGTGGAGCAGACGGTTGTCTATTCTGGCTAATGTGATACCCATTTTATTTCCTCGCTTTCATTTCTCTATCTTATTCATCCTGGCAGCCGCTGCCGCCCAGATTCTTGTTCTTAGAATTTAAATTAATGTAGTCATATATGTAGGCAATCTCGCTGACCGGAAGCTCCACCTTGTAGTGGTTGGAGATGTCCTGGAAGCAGTCCTTCACCTTACTTATAAAGTCCTCATGGTTCATTAAAAATTCTTCCAGATCCAGATAATTCTCAATGGCGGACTTGGTCACCAGCCGCTCCACCAGGCAGCACAGGTGGACGTACAGCCCGATGATGATCCTGCCCTCTATGGAGCGGCCTGTGATCCGCTGGAGCCGCGTCACGGACCGCTCCACCTCGTCCAGCAGCTTGGCCGGATTCAGGATCGTGATGGACTCCACCACATTCTGCAGGGTGAAATTCTTCAGCATGTTCTGATTGAACACCTCCAGCTGCTCCCGGTCCAGATAGGCTGAGAAGATCTCATCCAGCTGCTCCGTGGCATTCATGGAGATGATATCCTCCAGCGCAATAAAGGGAATCCCCCCAATCTCCGGGTTAAAGAGACCGATGATACATTTCACCTGGTAATCGGCAAAAATCTGGTCGCTGCTTCCATTTTTTACCAACCGGTAATAATCGTAGGCGATAAACTGGGGCAGGCGGGATAAGGTAACTCCCCCTCGCGTCTGCTCGGCGGAAAAGTTGGTAACTCCCCCTCGCACCTGCTCGGCGGAAAAGTTGGTAACTCCCCCTCGCACCTGCTCGGCGGAAAAGTCCGAGCTGGTGCGGATCAGCTCCTTTATCTTCTCCGCTGTGTCGATGCCGTTCTCGCCGCTGAAGATGATGGCCTCCTCCTTCTGGACATTGTTGATGATCCGGTAGGTGCAGACATTGTTCCCGCTGGCCTGGCGGAGGATTTCTTCCATCTGGCGGTTGGCACAGATGCCCATGCCGATGTCTACTGCCAGGGCAGTGGAAATGTTGTTGATGATCCCTATATTGACATTGGACAGATTCTTCATCTCCTGGTGAATCTGCTCCAGGGAGCCCATGTCCACCATCAGCACGATGTCCCGGCAGGTGACATACCGTTCAATGTGCTTCTCCAGCACCCTGGCAATATCCTGGCTCTGCATGTCCAAAGGCATGTCTATGGCCTCAAACACCTTTTTGCCGATGATCTGGTTGGCCGCGTCCGCGATGCTGGAGGCAGTGGAATAGCCGTGGCTCAGGATGATGCCTGCTGTGGACGTCACCTTGATATGTTCGTTCTGGCTCTTGATGTTCAACAGCAGGAGCAGCCGGTTTAAACTGCCCACCTCCACGTCCAGATTCTGTTTCACTAGGCCCGCGGTCTGGTTCTCAATGATGGCCTCCTTGGGCAGATTCTGCCGCATCACCTGGAACAGGGAGAGAATCTCATCCTCATTACCCTTCACCCACTTAGATACAATATGGTCCGCCCTGGGCTGGATGTAGAGGCAGCGGGCCAGCAGGTAGCTGTATTTCTTGGACAGGCTGACCCGGTACATCTCCCCCACAGTCTCAAAGATCTGGTTGATCATCTGCTCATAGGTGGTGATCTTCATATTCACCAGCTTCTGCCCATAGATCAGATAATCATAATACTCTTTTAAATGGAGCTGGCAGGATTTCAACAGCCCGTCAAAGGTCAGCGCTCCCCCCTTAAAATCCTGGTACTCATCCAGGATCAGCTGGAAATACTGGACCACCTGGGCGGAGGAGGTATCCTTGGTGTAGCCGGCCATGTGGATCATCCGGCCGTCCTCCAGCTCTGTGCCGAATTTCAGTCCGGCCAGCATATAGTCCGGCAGATGATAGGTCTGAATGGCGATGCCCTGGTCGTCCTTCTCCAGATAAGCGCCGGCGCAGCTGCTGGTGATACAGGATTTCAGCTGGTCGATGTTGTTCTCAAAGGGATATTCCAGCATACAGTGGAACGCATTCTTGCTGATACTCACATCCACCCCCATGCGCTGCCCCTCCTGCCGCAGGAAGGACACCAGCATCTCCTCCTTCTCGTCAATGGTCCGCTCATTTAAGGAGGGCACAGGGATCACAATGGGTATCCGCCTGGCAAATGCCTTGAACAGCGCTTCCCCCGGCGGTCTGGATGTGGCAAATACCAGCCTTGCACTGGATCTGCACACCGCAGCCGTATCGACCACCCTGTACTGTCCGGTAATTAAATACGAAAATATCAGCTCCTGCCCCGCTGACGGAAGGTGGTCGATCTCATCGAAGAACAGGATTCCCCCGTCCGCCCTGGACAGCCATCCTCTCTCCTCCCTGTCGCCGCAGAGATTCCTGGTGAATTTCTCCAGCCCCTCCGCACTTCTCCCCTGAGCGCAGAGATGGGGACTTTCCACGTATTCCGTGCAGTCCACCGCGATATACTGCCGATCCTCTTCCATGACCTTCTCATTCTTCCCGTATTCAAACATCAGTCTGGAGAGGAAGGATTTGCCCGTACCGTTGGCGCCGTACAGTAATATGGGCAGACCATTTGGGGGATATTTGACCGCGGCCTTGCACTGTTCAATGCAGGAGCTTAAGCTCAGGTAATGTCCCACCGCTTTCTGGAAATCCCGTTTGGTATCCCCGCTGCGGCTTTTGATCATGAATTCATCCAAACCGGAGAATATGCAGGTGTCAAAGGTCACCTGGGAGCTGCGCTCCACATTCCGCTTGTGGAAAAAGTATACCGGCCGTGAATTGACCTTGACGGCCTGTTTCTCCTTCACCAGCTCATTGAGATACTGGCTGGCCAGGTTCCTGGATATATTCAGGGTTTCGCTGATATCATTGGCAGTAAAATGCCGCAGCTCCCGCAGCGAAAAATTCCTGCTGATCTTCTCCAGATAATTGTAAACCTCTTCCTTGGTGCTGAGCATATGTTCGTCTCCTGTCTGAATTCGTGTACCTGATACGTTTTTTATTATATTGAATTCCGGGAAAAAAGAAATAGCATCCGGCGCATTTCGCCACTGGCGGGTGTGATTCGGCAGTATGGACGGCGGGAAAAACATATTTTTTAAGAAATCGACACTATCATCGACACTTGTCAGGGGATTTTGTGGTATGATATGAACACTTAATTAGAGGAGGTAGAAGTAAAATGAACTGCAATGATATCAAGCTGATTGCCCTGGACCTGGACGGCACCCTGCTCCACGGGGACAAGCACATCTCCCCGGAAACCCTGGAAGTGATCCAGACC
>URUZ01000195.1 GCA_900551225.1 uncultured Clostridium sp. | reverse complement strand
ACATATAATAGCAATCCGGTGATTGATTGTCAATATTTTTTACAAAAATTAATAATTTCATATATGAAATTTTGTATATATTGCACAGTTTGAGCATTAAAAAATGCGGCATTCCCGCTGCACAGCAAGAATACCGCATTTTACAACACATACTATACAAAAATCTAGAGCGCGCTAAGCTTCACCATCAGATTTACACTGCCCACATTATAACCGCTGCAGCCATACACTGCCTTCATCCCCGGTTTGGTTACAATCAGCAATGGCAGCTTATCCGGATCTACATACATCCGTCTTGCCAGCGGCTCCACCGTCTCATCAAAATCCGCGCATACGGTCCGAATTCCGGGAATTGATTCCAATACCCTTTTCAGCGTCCGGTTCTCCAGCGCATCCTGACTCTGAACCACAAAGAGTATCTGTGCGGCCAGCCCCTTCAGCACATCCTTCTGCTCAAGCATCTCATTCAGCACATGCTCCGTGGGTTCCTGGCCCTCTGCCAGGAATGCCAGGATATTGGTTTTTCCTTCCATCAGAGAAGATGCCGGAAGCTTATGCCCCTCCACCGTAAGGTCGAAATCATCCAGCATGTTGGCTACCAGCATATCCTCCAGGCTTCCGGTGCGCAGGCAGAGGGGGATCTTCTTCACCTGGCCCGATTCAAGTTCAAACACATATTCTCCAGCCTGCTGGTTCCCGCTGGGAAGGCGGCTGGCCGTGATCAGACGGTAGCAGCCCGGCTCCAGATTCAGCCTCACCATACCGTTGTCAAGCTTAATACCTGTGTAGTCCAGAGTCACAAACTGCTCCCTGATTCTTTTCCCAATGGTCCATGTCTGATAGTAATTCCACGGGCCGTCCCCTTCCATAATCAGCTCCAGTGCTGCGGTTCGGGCTGCGGCCGCCTGTTTCTCCCCGCCGGAGACGCGGACGAAGCTTCCATTCTCATAGTATTCTGCCTCCAGATCCACCGGATTGATCCTGGCCGGAATCCCAAACGTTCTGCAGACCGCGGCAAACAGCAGCTTACGGCTCAGCAGATTCCCCTGTTTCAGCTTCAGGCAGCCCACAGGCGTAGAGCAGATGGTCTTGTAATCCAGCTTCGCCTCATAGCCGATATTGGCCTCAATATACTCCCATATCGCCCTGGGGTTCTGTATAAATGCTTCCTGCTGCTCTCCGGTGAAGCAGTCCAGAATATAACCGCGGTAGTCCGTCATCTCCTCCAGCAGCAGCCGTGGGGACAGGATATATGGCACATAGACATCCATTCTGCCGGAAGCTTCCCATTCCTTCCTGTAGTGGGAAGCCGCCGCCAGATGGCTCTCCAGCACAGAGGCCTTTAAATCCTTATAATCTTTTTCGGGAAGGCTGTGGAGCAGCGCAGCCCGGTCAAGATTCTGATCTCTGCTCAAAAAAGCATACACCTCTTCAAAATTCCCGGCCGCAAGCCCCAGGATCTCCCTCTCCCCGGGATATTTTGCTGCCCTGGCCTCATCGTAATATCCGCGAATCCGCTCCTCCCGCTTCCGGTTGGCCTCCTTCACTTTCTGCCTGTTCCGCTCCTTCTGCTCCCTGGTAGGCCCCGCCGGATGCATGGGATAATCCCCAGGCGCTTCCACGTCCACATCCTTCCAAGCCTCTGCCGCTTCGCCGGAGATATTCTCCAGCTTCAGAACCGCCTGGTCCGTATTTCCCACAGACACCCAGGCCTCCCCGGCAGTCCCATCCTTCATGGCCCGGACATGGATATCCCCCAGGCCGATGGTGATGGATAAATGGCCCTTTTCATCTGTATATAGATTGGCCACGCTGCAGTATTCCGCCATATTCAGGATCTCAACTGAAACCTGCGCGCCCTGCACCGGGCGGCCCTCCTCATCTGTCACATAGATTTCATACGCCTTGGTCAGGCCGTATCGGGCGGTCTCATTATAGTACATCAGCAGGTCCTCCTGCCCCAGGCATTCCACGGCCCCGCCGCTTGTATAGTCGGAAAATGTCCTGGTATGCACCAGCAGCGCCCTGGATGATGCGTTGGTAAACCAGCCCCGGTCCAGTACCTCCTCCGGCTCACATGCCCCCAGGAAATGCCAGGCGCCGTCTGCATATACCTCCACCCACGCATGGTTATCATCGCAGTGGGCCCACCGGGGCGTGTAGACCTGCCGTGCAGGGATACCCACACTTCTGAACGCCGTCACTGCGAAGGTAGATTCCTCCCCGCAGCGGCCCTTCCCCGAGCGGTATACTGTCAAAGGTGATATGGTACGGTTGTCTGAGGCCTCATAGGTCCCGTTTTCCGCACACCAATAGTTGATCTCCAGCACCGCATCCCGGACAGAAAGCCCCTTCACCCGGTCCATCAGCTGCTTATAAAAGAATCCGCGGCAATCCTCAATATTCTCCGAATTAACACGATAATACAGGATATGATGGAGAAACATGTCCTCAGGTATATCTCTGCACCACTCCATAGTGCTGTAAACCATCAGGGAATGCTTCACAAACCCGAGAAACACATCAAAGCTATACTCTCCCGCGTCCCTGATTGGCATGGTGCCATATAAAAACTTCATCAGAAGCTGATGGTCCGGACTGCATTTTTCCATAGCAGCCTGAACCACCGGTCCTATGCTGCCCAGATACGGGAGCCGTTTCTCATACTTTTCCTGCGCATACTGCTGTAAATGCTCTGAAAACATCGCAAAATTCTCCTTTAGTCGTCATTTAAAATATGCTGACCCCAGACGCAAGCACCTTCTGGACTGTGGCATCATCCGGCATGGAATCTGTAATGATCCCGTCAATATCATCCAAAAATGCAAATTTATAAGAATCATTAAAGTGGAACTTATCCTTCTCCATCACCAGATACTTGTGTCTGCTGCTGGCTATGGCCGACTTCTTGGTCAGGCCGTCCTCCACTCCCAGGGTGGTGATTGAGCCGTCCGTCAGATCCAGCCCACAGGTTCCGATAAACGCATTGTCAAAGCTGTACTGCTTGATGACCTCAATGGCCGCAGCTCCCAGGAACCCATTCACGGTACGGACCATGATTCCTCCGGTGCCGATGGCAGTCACCTTGGGGTTGACAGCCAGCTCCTGCATAATATCAATCATATTGGTCACCACGGTCACACGTTTGCTGGATTCGGCCAGCAGCTTTGCCACCATGATATTGGTGGTGGAGATATCCAGAAATATGGTCTCATTGCTGCGGATGCGCTCAAAAACCTTTTTCGC
This sequence comes from uncultured Clostridium sp., assembly GCA_900551225.1. Lineage (GTDB taxonomy): Bacteria > Bacillota > Clostridia > Lachnospirales > Lachnospiraceae > Enterocloster. The sequence goes on along the minus strand of URUZ01000195.1, from coordinate 6,722 downwards.
AACCACCCGTTTCTTGTCAATGTTGGTATCCCGCCTGTCAATCACATCCCGCTTCAGCGGATAGTCCTGGGAAAGCAGCGCCCCTCCATAGGTCCGCTTTAACTTCCCGGCCTTCTCCAGGCTCTTTAGATCCTTGCGGATGCAGTCCTCTGTGACCTGGCACAATCCGCTCAGCTCTTTAACCTTTATCACTCCTTCTTTTTGGAGCAGTTCCATAATCTTGTCTAAGCGTTCTTCTGTAAACATGTTCCCTCCATCAGCAGGTTCGCCGCCTGCCGTATTTTCTCTTCGTCCGTGCGGAATATATCATACTCTCCCAGACCTGGTATCCCCATATTCACAGCTTCCTTTCTGTAAGTCATTCTACTGTCTAAAATGACCTTGCCCGACATGTGAAAGCAGGCTGCCCCCAGCTCTCTCATCAGACAGGCGATCACCTCCGCGTCCACTCCGCTGCCGATCAGGATGTCCAGCCTTCCAGCGGCCTGGGCAATCAGCCGGCCCAGCAGCTTTTTACCCATCATGCAGGTATTCTGCTGGCCCGAGGTCAAAATGGTATCCACTCCCAGATCAACAGCCTCCTCCAGGGTACTGTAGGGGTCCCTGCACACGTCAAATGCCCGGTGGAGGGTCATCTGGCCGCTGCCCGCCCTCTCGCGGAGCAGCTTCATCCGCTCCAGATCCAGAGTGCCGTCGGCCTTCAGGCAGCCCACCACCACTCCGTCGGCGCCCAGCTGCCTGAACAGCCTTACATCCTCGGCAATCATTTCAAATTCATGTTCCGTATACAGAAAATCTCCGTATCTGGGCCGGATTAAGACATTAATGGCCACGTCACAAGCCTTCCGGATCTGCTTAAACTGGCTTACACCCGGAGTTGTCCCTCCAATCACCAGATTGGCGCAGACCTCCATCCGGTTGGCGCCTCCGCGCACGGCAGCTTTTGCGGACTCCACAGAATCCACACATGCCTCTAAAATAAACGTTTTCATCACTTTCTCCTGGTTATTGACAATGTTGTCATTGATTTTATGTCTACACCATATGGCAGGATACAAAATGCCCTGGTTTAATTTCCCGCATCTGCGGAGTTTGGGTTCTGCATTCCTCCGTGGCGTGGGGGCAGCGGGACACAAATCTGCAGCCTGCCTTCAGATTGATGGGATTGGGAAGGCTTCCCTCCAGAAGAATCCTGTGCCGCGATCTCTCCACGTCCGGGTCTGGCAGCGGAATGGCGGACAGCAGCGCCTGGGTATAGGGATGCAGCGGTTCTTCGAACAATGTCCCGCTGTCTGTCAGCTCAGCCAGCACACCCAGATACATCACACCGATGCGGTCGCTGATGTGCTTTACCATGGACAGATCATGGGCGATGAACAGGTACGTCAGCCCCCGCTCCTGCTGCAGCTGCTTTAAAAGGTTGATCACCTGGGCCTGGATTGATACATCCAGTGCGGAGATCGGCTCATCACAGATGATGAATTCCGGATCTACCGCCAATGCTCTGGCGATTCCCACCCTCTGGCGCTGCCCGCCTGAGAATTCATGGGGGAACCGGTTGGCATGATCCTCCGACAGGCCCACAGTCTCCAGCAGCTCAATTACCTTGGCGGCGCGTTCCTTCCCGGACAGCAGACCATGGGCATCAATGCCCTCCGCCACAATGTCCATCACCTTCATACGCGGGTTCAGCGATGCGTACGGGTCCTGGAAAATCATCTGCATCTTTCTTGTGTAGGAATGGCGCTCCGACTGGGACATGGTCTTGTCAATGGCCCTGCCGTTGTATACCACCTGACCTTCTGTCGGCTCATACAGGTGGATGACAGTGCGCCCGAAGGTGGACTTACCGCAGCCGCTCTCTCCAACCAGCCCCAGCGTCTCGCCCTTATAAATGTTTAATGTAATATCATCCACTGCCTTTAAGGTCTGATTTTTGCCTACCTGGAAATATTTCTTTAAATGCTTTACCTCTAACAACGGTTTCATCTCTGCTGCCATAATATCCTCCTCTAGTCTCTCAGAGCCTTCGCCCGCTCATCCAGGAGCCAGCAGTGCGCGTGATGGGTTTCGCTGCACTTTGTATCCTCTGGCGGATACTGCTGGCATACCAGCATCGTTTTAGTGCATCTGGCCGCAAAGGGGCAGCCCATGGGCGGCTCCATCAGATCCGGAGGTGTCCCCGGAATAGCAGTCAGGGTATTCCCCTTATCTGACGTCTTGGGAATGGAAGCCAAAAGCCCCTGAGTATAAGGATGCTTCGTCTCATAGAACAGCTCTCTCACATCCCCGGTCTCCACCAGCCTGCCGCCGTACATAACAGCAACCCGGTCGGCGATATTGGCAACAACTCCCAGATTATGGGTAATGATAATGATAGAAGTTTTAATCTTTTTCTGCAGATCCCTCATCAGATCCAGAATCTGGGCCTGGATCGTTACATCCAGCGCTGTGGTTGGCTCATCGGCAATCAGAATCTTGGGATCACAGGCCAGTGCAATGGCTATTACAATTCTCTGCCTCATGCCGCCGGACAGTTGATGGGGATACTGGCCGAATCTGGCTTCCGGATTGGAGATTCCCACCAATGAGATCAGCTCCACAGCACGGGCCTTCATCTGAGCCCTGGACATATCCTTTCTGTGCTCCTTCAGGACCTCCACGATCTGCTTGCCCACAGTCATGGTAGGGTTCAAAGAGGTCATCGGGTCCTGAAAGATCATGGAAATATCGGAGCCGCGCACTGCCTGCATCTGCCGCTCACTGAATTTTGTCAGTTCCTTTCCTTCCAGAAGGACACTGCCCTCAGTCACCTTCCCGTTTTTGGGAAGCAGACCCATTATGCTTTTAACTGAAATGGATTTCCCTGACCCGGATTCCCCCACTATTGCCAGGGTCTCCTGCTGATTCAGATGGAAGCTGATGCCGCGCACGGCATGTACCACTCCGTGCTGGGTCTGGATCTGTACATGCAAATTGTTAACTTCTAATAATCTGCTCATCACTCTTCACCTACTTTCTCATTCTGGGGTCCAGCGCATCGCGCAGGCCGTCGCCAAGGGTACTGAAGCAGACCATGATCAGCACAATGATGATGGCCGGGTAGATCAGCACATGGGGGAAATTTCTGAGTACCTGGTACCCGTTGTTGATCAGCACGCCCAGGGAAGCCGCCGGCTCCTGCATACCGATTCCGATAAAGCTCAAAAACGCTTCGGTAAAGATAGCGGACGGAATGGTAAACATGGCGTTGATCACAATAACGCCCACAGTATTGGGGATCAGATGCTTTAAGATGACCTGTGGGGTCCTGGTTCCCAGAACCTGGGCCGCCATTACAAACTCCTGGTTCTTCAGCTTCAGGATCTCAGCCCTCACCAAACGGGCCATGTTTACCCAGCCGGTGATGGAGAGCGCCACCACGATGGTCCAGATTCCTGCCGGCAGTACCATCATCAGCAGGATCACAATGATCAGATGGGGAATGCCCACCAGGACCTCAATGATACGCTGCATCACCGCGTCCACCTTGCCACCGGACAGTGCGGACACAGCACCATAGGCCACGCCCACGGTCAGATCCAGAAGAGCTGCCACAAAAGCGATCAACAGGGAAATTCTGGTCCCCATCCAGGTCCTCACCCACAGGTCCCTGCCAAACTGGTCAGTACCAAAGAGATGGGCCAGGGACGGCGTCTGGTAAATGATATCATAGTTCGTTTCTTTGAAAGAATACTGACTGAATATCGGCGCCAGCAGTGCCAGAAGGCCGATTATAATCAGAGTAAACAAGCAGACAACCGCCGCCTTGTTCTTCTTGAGCCTCAGCCACCCGTCCTGAAGGGCAGTCAGGTTAGGGCGGGCAATATGTTCTTTTTCCGATTCATTTACATGAACCTTTACAAATAATTCATCCATATTTAACCCTCCTTATTGGCCGCCAGGCGGATTCTGGGATCGATCAGGGAATAGGCCACGTCTACAACCAGCACCACAAATATATAAAATGCACTGTAAAAAATGGTGATTCCCATGATCGTAGAATAGTCGTTAGCTTTAATACTGTCCACGAACAGGCTGCCGATCCCCGGGATGGTGTAGATATTTTCCACAGCCAGAGAGCCGGTGAGCAGATTCACCACAATGGGGCCGAGAATGGTTACCACCGGAATGATTGAGTTCCTAACTGCGTGGCGCATGAGCACCTTCATGGCGCTTAAGCCCTTGGCCTTGGCGGTAATAATATAGTCCTGCTCCAGCACCTCCAGCATCTCCGTGCGGATAAATCGGGCCACCATGGCGGTTGCTGAAAATGACAGGGCAATGGACGGCAGCACGGAACATTTCCAGTCCGTCCAGAATCCCACCGGCAGCACGCCCCATTTCAGGGCCACATAATACTGAAGCAGGGCGGCGGCCACGAAATTGGGAACCGAGACTCCCAGTACCGCCACAATCATGGTAAAATAATCAATTCCGCTGTTATGCCTCCAGGCCGCAATAATTCCCAGTGTAAGACCTAACGCCAGCCCCAGCAGCACCGCCTGGAGGCCAATCAAGGTAGACGGCCCCAGGCGGCCGCTGATCACTGTGGTCACCTTCTGCCCCATATAGGTAAAAGAGGTTCCGAAGTTTCCATGCAGAATATTGTTCATGTACTTTAAATACTGATTAGGCAGGGTATCATTAAGGCCGTACTGTTCCAGAATGACCTCCTGCTGCTGGGGTGACATCATATTAAAGCGCTCCGCGTCAAAGGGGGTCCCGGGCAGCTTCTTCATCAAAAAGAAGGTGACCGTTACAATAACCCAAAGCGTAAGCACCAGATAAACCAGTCTCTTACAGACGTATTTTATCATGCCGCATCCTCCTCTAGTGTCTCCCGGCGTAGATAGCAGATGCTATACAGCGGCGTACCTGCGCCGTGAGACTTTCTTGCTGACTTCCAGTTCCTGCAGTACAGGCCGGTCTCCGCCTTCTAAAAAAGGAGAATGCCGGCCCTGACTGATCCTGTGATATGATTATTGGTGTTTATTCAAAATAAGCATATTTGAACTCAACATCTGGTCCGAAGGGATGGTTTACAATCCCCTTGACATCGGACTTGGTTAATGTTGCAGATCCTCTGTGGTACAGTGGCGCTGTGATTACATCGTCCTCCACCATGATTTTCTCTGCCTTCAGAAGCATATCCAGGCGTTTCCCTTCATCTGTCTCTGTTCTGGCATCGTTGATCAGCTTATTGTACTCTTCGTTATTCCAGGAGCCTCTGTAGGGGGTTCCATTCGTCCACAGGTCCAGGTAAGTCATGGCGTCATCGTAATCAGCGCCCCATGCAGTGGATGCGAACATATAGTTATCGTTGTCCATCAGATCATTTCTGGCCTGAAGGGTCTTGGTGTCAATGATGAGGTCAATTCCTAAATTCTTATTCAGTTCACTCTGGATATAGGTAGCAGTGGCTTTGGTTACGGAGTCATCCCTCACCAGCAGTGTCAGAGTCGGGGTCTCGCCCAGCTCTTTACAGCCCTCTTCCCAATATTTCTTCGCCTGCTCGGGGTCAAATGGGCAAACATTGCCGTTCAGTTCACGGAATGTCTTTTCACCGTTGCCGTACATTCCCTCTGCGATCAGTCCCACGCTGGGGGCAGATCCGTCTGCCAGAATCGCCTTAGCCAGCGTATCGCGGTCAATGGCCATGGACACGGCGCGGCGGATGTTTTCATTGGCCATCACCGGATTGCTCAGGGAGAACTGGAGATATTCTGTTCTGAACTCACTTTCAGTGGAGAATTCAGGATCATTCTGGTATGCTGCCACATTGGAGGAATCCAGCTTCACCTGGCTCAGCTCACCCGCCAGATAGGCATTCAGGGCAGCGGAGGCGTCCTTCATCACGCGGACCTGGGCATTCTCCACCTTCACATTGGCTGCGTCCCAATACTTGTCATTTTTCTTCAGGGTAGCTCCCACAGCCGGATCATAGCTGGTGATTATGTATGGGCCGCAGTAAATCATTTTGTCTGCGCTGAGGCCGTACTGATCGCCCTGAGCAGTTACGAACTCCTCATTCAGAGGGAAAAACTGGCATAAAACGGTCAGACGGGCAAAGTAGGGCGTCGGCGCCTTCAGTGTCACCTGGAATGTCTTATCATCCAGTGCCTTGATTCCAACATCCTCCGCCTTGGCTGAGCCTTCATTGTATTCGGCTCCGTTCGTAATATAGTCAGTCATGATAAAGCTGTAGCCGTTGGTAGCCTCTGCGCTCATCTGGCGCAGCCAGGAATATACAAAATCACTGGCTGTCAGAGGTGTGCCGTTGCTCCACTGCAGGCCATCCCTTAAATGGAAGGTATAGGTCAGCTTATCATCAGATACATCGTAGCTCTCCGCCAGAGCCGGCTGGGCTTCATGATTCTGGTCAAGACGCAGAAGTCCCTCATAGGCGTTATTGTTAACCATGGAGGACTGGCTGTCGGAAGCCGCCCACTGTACCAGGGTTTTAATCTCCGCGCTGGCATAGATGCTCAGCACCCTGCTGTCCGTTGACGCGGATGGAGCTTCATTATCTCCCCCTCCTCCTATTGACTCTTGTCCTGAAGCTGCGCTTGTCCCGGCAGGAGCTGCAGATGTCTGGGCAGTGCCACCGCCTGTGAAACCGCAGCCTGCCAGCAATCCGGCTGTCAGGCAAACCGCTGCGCCTAAAGATACAAATCTTTTTT
>URUZ01000194.1 GCA_900551225.1 uncultured Clostridium sp. | reverse complement strand
GGAGGAGGCTCCCAGTATTCAGCAGGAGCACCGTCAGTATCCTATACTTCTCACCGGACAGCCGATATGACACTGTCCCGGATCAACGGCAACGGATCTGTCAGAAGTAATGGTGCGTCCATTGATACAGATATCAAGGACCTGTATTATGCCACAGTTGCCTTTACGCAGAATTGTACCTTTATTGAGAATACATACCAGACGCCGCAGTACAAGATTTCTGGGACAAATATTGTAGATGGAACCTATGATTCACCGGACTCGGGCTTGCATGTATTTAAGTATTCTTATGGGAATAACAAAAATGCAGGCACCAATACTGCCTATCTGGATATAGAATCCAAGGGCAGCGATGACCTGCTGATCGGCTCAAAACGGACGAATTTCAGCATCGCCAAGGCAGATCTTCCGGCTGATATGAAGATAACACTGGGCAAGACAACCCTTGAATATGGTGATTCCACCACAGCAACCCTAGTGGGCAGATCTACTCTGACGAAGCCCGGAACTGTCACTAAATGGGAGATTTTCAGCGGCAGCGGCAGCAGCTGGACCGGCGGAGCGGGATTGTTCACATCCGGCAGTACGGTGGGGGTGGACCAGGTTACTTTCCAGCCCAGCGACTCCAATACCAGCCACAAGACGAAACTTACAGTGGAGGTGGCTGCGGGCGACAACTATAACGGCAAGACATTTACCAGTGGAGAGATTACTATAACACCTATTAACATGTCATCAGGCAATACGACCATTGAGGTGACTGACCAGACGTATACAGCAGGAAATATAGAGCCAAAGGGAACCGATGTCATCGTCAAGGTGAAGGGCATAAAACAGACAGAGGGAGTCAGTTACAATGTGATCAGCTGGGGCAACAACAGGAACGCCGGCAACAGCGCAACCATTACCGTTCAGGGTGTGGACGGCACCGGTATACACGCCACATCCACCTACAGCGGTAAATTTACAATCAAGCCAAAGGATATCTCTGACAGCGCCAAGGTGCTGACCGGCCCGCCGGATCAGGTGATATACAACAGCTGTTATCAGGAGCCGCCAATCAAGCCCGTGACGTTCAACGGGGAGACCCTGCAGGCCGGAACAGCGGGAAATCAGAAGGATTTCACATACGACTACAAAGACAACCTGTATGCTTCCGACACAGCGCCTTATGTCTCTCTCTACGGGCACGGCAACTACACCGGAACCAGGAAACTGGTCTTCAAGATTAAGCCTTACCCCCTGACTGCGGGCTGCCTGACTCCGCCGGCCGATCAGGTATATGACAAGACGGCGAAGAAACCTAAGCCGGTTGTGGCTTACAAAAATGGAAACAGTGTGCAGGAAACTCTGACAGAGAATAGGGACTACACGCTGGAATACCAGGCCAATGTAACAGATTATACGGAAAACTGCGTAGTTACGGTCAAAGGCATCGGCAACTTTACCGGGACCCCAACCACCAGTTTTAAAATAAAAAAGAGGGATCTGATTGTCAGCGCGGACAACTGGAAATATTATGGACAGGACGATCCTGCTGTCTATGACTACCTGTTGGAAAACATTGTATCCGGGGATAATCCGGTGGTCAGCGGTGCCATCGGCAGAAAGGCAGGGGAGGTATATGGAAACCATGATTATACCCTCGGCACACTGTCTCTGGACAGCAGCCATGACAGCCTGAACTATCAGCTGGTGCTGAAAGCAGGGAAATATTTCCTGATTCAGTCATACAGCGCCCCAGCGGGGGTTGTAGCACGCACAGAAGGAACCTGGAATCCTGCCACCCAGTGGTACTGGAAAATGCCGGTGAAGGTCATTGCGCCTGACGGATGGCAGATCAGCGCCACCAATGGCGTCTCTCCAGATGGATGGGCCGAGTACGTCACGTACTCCGACGGTGATTATACGGTGAACCCCATCACATATTTTTTGAGAAGAAAGGCAGATCAGGATCCGTCTAAAGCAATCACCGTTCCTATGTCTTTAAATGGCAGCGGAAACGGCAGCCACCCCTTCAAACAGGATATTACCCCCCCTTCAGGCAACATTCTGATCGACGGAAATGTCTGGTACGGCGTACTCAGCACCATCACCTTCGGAACGTATTTCCAGGAGGCCAAGGATGTGTATCTGACCGGAATTGATTATACCAGCGGTATCAGGAATATATCTTATCTTATTGATGAGAGCGGCAGCGAAACTGTGCTGACGCCTGCTCAGCTGGCGGCGCGTTCCGACTGGAACCGGCTGGGAGAGCGGGTCACATCTCACAAATTCCGGCTGGATTCTGCCAAAAGCGTGATATACATGCGCCTTGAGGATTATGCAGGAAATGAGAGTTATATCAGCACAGGAGGTCTGGTGATTGACCCGGATAAGCCCACACTGACCGCCCGGTATCTGCAAGATGACGGGATTACCAGCGCAGACGGAGTGTGGACAAACGGAACTCCTATTATCAAGGGAAATGTGTCGGACAGCCTGTCCGGCGTTAAAGCCAGGTACCTGACCTGGATCAACTCCGCCACCGGACAGCAGCAGATCATCAGTCCGGATGCAGACGGAAACTTTGAAATCCGGGAGCTGGCGGACGGAGATTACACGGTGACCCTGGCAGCCTCGGACAATGCCGGGAATCTGGTGGATACCCATACGGAAACCCGGAACATCAGCGTCAAGCTGGACCGGGCGGCCCCCAAGGTGGAATCCATACAGATAGCAGGGGGAACCGGCTGGCAGAACTCGGAGGAGGTGGAGGTACGTCTGACGGTTACGGACAGCCTAAGCCAGCTGGATCACTGGAAATATTCGGTTGACGGAGGCGCAGTATGGTCCTCTGATATTCCGGCAGAAGGCAGCGGCCAGACCAGGTCCCTGTCCTTTAAGGTACGGGTTGAGGGGTCTTATGAGGACAAGATCCTGGTGGCTGTCAGCGACGCGGCTGGGAATGAGACCAGGACAAAAGAAGGAGATATTGTGGTCCGGCTGGACCGCACAGCCCCGGAACAGCCTGTCAGCACGATCCAGCCTTACGGGCAGTCGGAGGCCAAGGGGGTATTGTGGTATAAGAATGAAAGCCCCTCGATTTCCCTGTCCACGCCGGACTATACGGAGAATCAGGCACCGGTGACTACCTGGTACAGCCTGCACAAAGACGGTGAAACAGGAACATTTGTGGCCGGAACCCTTCCAAGGATTCAGCAGGAAGGTGTCTGGGCCTTGGATTACTATGCCCAGGATGAGGCAGGAAACCGGTCGACTCAGGGGACCAGCATGATCCGGTGGGATCAGACTGCCCCCAGAATCACGGGCTTCAGGCTTCTGACCGGCGGATCTTCCAACCTGCTGACCGGCGCTTACAACCAGATCTTCCACAAGGACCAGGTAAAAGTGGAAGTGACGGTGGAGGAAAACGGCAGTGGGCTTGAGCGTCTCAGCTATCAGCTGAACGGCGGTGAGACGGTGGAGGCGGCGGTGGATTCCTGCTCCTTCTGGATTCCTGTGGGAACTTCAGGCGCCATCACAGTCACCGCAGTGGACGGGGCGGGCAATATATCGGACAAGGCGCTGGTAGTTGACCAGAACGGAGGCAGCCAGTGGCTGCTGGAGAACACGCCGCCCACAGTAGGGAATTTTACTGTAACCAATGGAACTGAGGCCGGGGATACCGGCGTTTATCCGCGCCAGGTGGATGTGTCTATCCCTGTAACTGACTGGGACAGCGGCTTAAAGCGGATTACCTGCCGCCTGGCAGAGCCGGGTACGGCGGAACAAGTGAAGGAATACAAGAACCTGTCTGCCGGCGGCGGCCCCCTGAAGCAGAAGGAACTGGCCTTCAGCCTGACAAAGCAGGGAGCCAGCAGACTGACCATTGAAGCGGAGGACAACGCGGGGAATATCTTCAGCCGTTCCTTTGAGTGGATTCTGGATACAACGAAGGCGGAAGTTACAACTCTGGAAGTGACGGCTCCGGCTGGGTATGTGTACGGCAGCTGGTCCAAAGCGCCGGTGACGGTGACGCTCCGGGCGAAAGACCAACAGAGCGGCATTTCCAGAATTACCTACACCACTGACGGCGGGAATACTGTCAGGGAGCAGGTCTATGAGGACAGGCCGGGGACAATTGACTTTGATCTGGCGCTGGAAGATGGGATTTATCCAATGGACAGCATTGAGTTTACAATCTATGATATGGCGGGAACCGTTCAGGTGGCCAGTCTGGCACAGATGGTGAAGCAGGACACGTCAGAGCCGCTGCTGACGGATATAACCATCAAGGATTATGGAACATATTCTGAACAATACGGGTGGTACGGAGGATCTGAGCCTGTGGCTGGATTCTATGGCCCGGCAGATGATTTAAACAAATGCTCCGCCCAGTGGGTGTATTACACCTGCTATAGCGAGGGGGCAGCTGCACCCGGCAGGGAAGAAACCGCAAAATGGACGAAAGTCTGCCAGGGAACCAACCGTTTTGATGTGACGCTGCCGCCTCTGGGACAGGGCGCCCACGTGATTGCGTGGTATACCGGGGATGAGGCGGGCAATGAGAGCGGGATCCAGACCAGGGAGCTGCGATATGATTCGCAGATCCCGGACTTCGCCGGGACGCCCTATACCTTCCAGACAGTGGGAGACGGGATTTTATCTCAGGCAGGCAACTTTATTACTGCCGGAAACTACTTCAAGGAAGCGGTGAAGGTGAATATCCATGTGTCCGACGGGCAGAGCCAGATTGCGGCGGATGGGGTGGAATACTCCCTGAATCAGCTGGAGTGGAATACTGCGGCCTGTGAGACCCAGAACCTGCTCTACTCCCTGAAGCTGCCGGTGGGAACCACAGGACAGCTGTTTATACGCGTTACTGACCGGATGGGTAACCAGACCTCAATCCAGGTGCTGGGAAGCCAGAACGGATACGAATGGGTGGTGGAAGATGGATTCCCATATATTGGGAATATTACACCGGCAACAGGGTTGGGGAATAAGGAATGGTACAACCGGGATATCCCGCTGACAGCCCAGATACGCGATGAAGACAGCGGCCTTGGACAAGCGGTGTATGCCATTGACGGAAAAGTGGTGAGAACCTATGACAGGACGGATGAGGTTGCGCCGGATACCCAGCGGTGGGAGGCTGTACATACCAGGGATTATACCTGGAGCGAGGTACTTAATAAGGAAGGGAAGAATCAGGTATCCCTCACCGTCACCGACCGTGCGGGAAATGAGAGCACTGAGACAGGAGAATTCTGGCTGGATAAGACGGAGCCGGAACTGTTGTCCATGACTGCGGTGAATCTGCCGTCAGGCCTTGGGGCAAAAGACTTCGTCAGCCAGGATGTGGAGATCAGAATATCCGCAAAGGACCCGCAGTCTGATCCGGCCGCTGCGGTCAGTATGATTGCAGGTTACCGCTTCTCGCTGGACGGAGGTTCTGTCTGGTCGGGGGACTATACATGGAATCTGGATCAGCCGGAGGAGAATACATTTACTATCCAGCAGGACGGTCTGTATGGAAGTGGAACCGAGGCAGCGGCAGGACAGAACAATGGAATCATTCTGCTGCAGCTTTGGGACTACGCGGGCAATGTACATGAAACCCAGGCAGAGGGAAGTGAGCTTTTACGGGTGCGCCGGGATACCGTAGCGCCTGCTCCCGCAGATCTGGTGATCACTTCCAGCAAGGACGCGCCTGAGACAGAGAGCGGCTGGTACAACGGGCCTGTGGCTCCGGCCATCAGCCTGACTGTAGTGGACGGCGGACCTTATGCGGCGGTGAACCACGTATATTGGAGCCTGAGGCCTGAAGGCGTGCCTGAGACGGCGGAGAACGACTGGAACCAGGACGGCACGCCGGTGATCCCCAGAGAAGGAATATGGCTGCTGGGCTATTATACCATGGATGAGGCGGGGAACCGCACGGATACTGTTTATAGGACTATCCGGTATGACAATACCGCGCCTGCTTACGGCTCAGTGCCTGTTACCTATGGCACAGTCAATGACGGTGTTCTGTCCCAGGTGGGCAATTACCTGACCTTCGGAAATTACTTCCAGGAGGCTGTGAAGGTGAATCTGTTTATCACAGACACAGCTGCAGACCCGGATACAGGGCGCGAGGCGGCCAGCGGCATACGGTCTCTGGCGTACACCATGGAGGACCAGGCCGGAAATGCCACTGCTCCTGTGGAGATATCCCAGGATACCAAGAGTTTTACCCTGCCATTGGGGATAATGGCCAGGATTTATATTTATGCTGTGGATAACGCAGGAAACAAGACTCCGGTGATGGCGCTGGAGGGAAGCGGGGACAACAACTTCTGGCGGATAGAAAATGAACCGCCTCTGGTGGATGGCCCGCAGCCGGACAGGCAGCCCAATGCGGCCGGATGGTACAGGGAGAATGTGACGATACAGGCCGACGCAGAGGATGCGGGCAGCGGACTTGCTAAGTCCGTGGGATGGATGACAACCGGTGGAGGTCTGGATACCTCTCTGGACGGAGCCCATACCGGAGCAGATGCAGCCGGAAGCCTGGTGCGGTCCAACTTCATCGCCGTGCCTTCACAGCCAAGGGCGGACTCTCATCATTGGCAGGATACCCTGTCCATTGAGGGTGAGAACATGAAATATCATTACCTGGCAGTGGACAACGCCAAAAATGAGATAACCCGTACACAGACCTACAGCCTGGACAAGACAAAGCCTGTGATCAAGGATCTGCAAGGCGTGCCTGAACATTTCGTGAACCAGGTGCAGACAGTGACATTTACTATGGAAGACAGTCTCAGCGGTATTGATGCATCAAGCGTACGGGTAATGAGAAATGGTAATAAATCTGTGCCGGTGACAATGATACCTCTGGCGGGAACGAGAAACTATAAGGGAGTAATCACCATGGAGGAGAACGGAACCTATACCTTCCAGGTATGGGATGTGGCCGGCAATCCTTCTCAGATCACCACCGTGACGGTAGAAATGATAGATACCGGCCAAGTGGAGGAGGCCAAGGTGGAGATTGTGCCGGCCAGCCCCGATGGGGAAAACGGGTGGTATAACACCAGGCCGGAGATTCACATCACCCAGGACGCCCACGAGGGAGTTCTGGAGGTGGGCACTTACTATACCCTGTGGAAAGAAAACTATGTACAGGGACAGCCCATAATCGGGCCGCCAAAAGATCTGGAGGCAATCCGGTATCTCTCCGGCATGGAAGAAACATATCCTGTGATAGATGAGGAGGGAATCTGGCACCTGCACGTGTGGACAACAGCGCTGGATGTGGTAACGGAATGTTACAGCGGCGTGCTCTATGTGGATACGCAGGCGCCTAGATCCCTGACCATTGAAAGTGATAGGGAATTCTGGACAAATGAAAATCCGGTTGTGACTGTGGATGCCCAGGCACATGGCACTGAGCTGGTGGAATGGAGTTATTCTACGGACAACCAAGACACCTGGAGCCAGTGGCTCAGCTGGGAGAAGGAGAATACCTTCACCCTGGACAGTGACAGAAAACCGTCGCAGAAATCCTGTTTCCGGGTGAAAGACCTGGCAGGTAATGTGTCTGTCAGTGAATATCTGGAAGTGCTCAGAGATACAGAGGGGCCGGTTCTTACACCAATCGTACCTGGCCACCGGTCCGTGAACGTACCGGTATCCACGGAGCTGGTGCTGAAGGCAGACCATGGGCTGGATCTGGAATTTGCAGAAGGAAGCATTTCCGTATATGAGGCGGATACAGGCAGTCTGTATGCCAGTGTAAGCCCGGGTGATGAGTCCGTATGGCTGTCCGATGAGGACAAAATCGTGCATGTGACGCTGCCGGTGGAACTGAAGCCGGATACGGAGTATTATGTGGAGGCCGGCAGAGGTTTTGTCGGTGACTATGCGGGAAATGAGAGCGAGGAGATCAGCGGGCTTGGAAAGTGGAGCTTTACCACAGGAGGAGAGACTCAGAAAAATGCCAGCCTTAAATTTAAGACGGAGGTCATATCAGGGGTTGGAGACGGCACCAGGGCTGTGGGAGTGACGCCTGCCCGGGATGCCGGATCAGACAGCCGGTACACGCTGGTTACACTGGCCGCCTACACATCACCGGACGGGGAGAGGTATTCAAGACTTCATATTATTCCACAGCACCGTGGAACGTCCGGGACAGATGAAGCGCAGCTGAATGCAGATGCAGGAAGCGTGCGGATTGAAAACCTGCCAGACGGCAGTTTTGAAGCGTGGATTCCCGAGGAGGAGACCTGCTGCGTTCTGACCCTGGCATCAGGGAGTACAGCAGTTGAGCTGACCGTCTGCCTGACGCCTGCGGATGTGCAGGCGGAGGGGGACTTAAACCCGCAGATATGGAGAGAAGAGGTACTGGGAAGCCTGAACCTGGTGGGGGAAGTGAACCAGAGCGGAACCCAGCCATTTAACATCAAGATCCGGGTAAACAGGACCGGACAGCTCAGTAGCAGCGCGCAGGAGCAGATTACGCCATATCTGCCGGAGGATACCCTGGTGCAGCCCCTGGATATCTCCTTGATCAAGGAAAAGGAACGGTTTGGGGGCGTCCACCAGGAACAGATCCACAGTCTGACCCAGGAAATTCATGTGGAGCTGGACAGGGAGTATGACTACAGGTACTGCAAGGTGCTGCGCATGCATGATGGAGAAGCAACCCTGATTCAACCGGAGATCAGCGCCTCAGGAACCAGGCTGACTGTGTCCACGGACCGCTTCTCAGAGTATGCGGTGCTGTACAGCAATGAGTCTCTGGAGGGAGCTTCCGAAAAGATTGGGGAACAGTATGAGATCATCATCACCCGGCTGCTGCCCGCACAGAAGGGAACACCGTCTGAAGCAGAGAGCACGGATACTCCGGCAGCAGGACCGGCGGAGAACAGAGGCGGCATGGAGTGCATTCTGTTGTGGATCATTCTGATATTGGCCGCAGTAATTGCCCTGTGCCTGGCCTTCAGGAGGTACCGTATGGAACAGGAGCGCAAAAAAATAGAAGAACACATGAAACAAGAAGCCGAGCAAGGCGGACAGGAGATGAGATAATGAGAAACCGATGGGTGAGATACAGCGCACTGCTGCTATGTGCCGTACTGGCGTTCCAGGTCCCGGCGGAAACGCTGGGGGCCACAGAGCACCTGGCATCTGACAGTCAGGCAGAGACATCCAAGTCACTAAAGGAGCTGTGGGATGACCTGATGGATTCCATAGATACGGCATTCCTCGCCCTGCAGTCGGCGGACAGTGATGAGGTGGAGGAGGTAGTTCCTATCGCCCTGCCGGTGGAGAAAAAGCTGATGGAGCAGATCTATGGCCTTGCTGAAAAGGAGCAGTCTGAGGGCCTGGCCCCTGAGGAACAGCCCCAGATTGCTACTTACCGGGCGACTCCCAGGATTGAAGAACTTAATCTCAATCCCTTTACGGATAAAGATGGAAACCAATGTTACGAGGGTACAACATCTGGAACGGGGACCTTGTTCTTAAACACAGGAGTCTACCATCTCAGGGACTGTGACATAGAATCAGGGGATAATGCAGCGATTACTATCTCTGGGGAAGTTACCCTCTATATTGATGGGAACGTCGTCTGCAGAGGCGGGTCCGGCGGAGTGGGTAGCACCATACGCCAGGGGGCATATCCGGGAATCCATGTTCCGCTGGGATCCACCCTGATCCTGAGAGGAACGGGCAGTCTGGAAGCCTATGGCGGAAATGCCAACAATGGAGAGTCAGGATCGGGAACCAAAGGCGGCAGTGGAGGCGGCGGTGCAGGAGCAGGTATCGGAGGAAGGGGAGGCTATGGAGGCGATCCGGACTCCATTGGAAAAAAAGGGGAGGTCGGCGATGACTGTGGAACTGTAATTGTGCTGGGAAAACTTAAGAAATTGATTGCAAAAGGCGGTTCCGGTGGTATAGGGGGAAGGGGTGCGAATGGCACCAGTGGTTCCGTAGTCAACGCCTTTCTCTATGTAAAGC
>URUZ01000193.1 GCA_900551225.1 uncultured Clostridium sp. | reverse complement strand
GATCACAGGATCTGCTCCGGCCCTGTTTACCTGCCGGTCTTAAAAATTTTAGAAAATCATATTGACAAACGATATAAAAAGGAATATATTATGAAATGTAGATGTTAGCACTCTTGTTAGTTGAGTGCTAATAACGAAAACGGAAAGGTGGCAAAGGGGTATGGCTATGGAACTGGATGACCGTAAAGTTACGATACTGAAGGCTATCATCAAGACCTACCTGGAGACCGGGGAACCGGTGGGCTCCAGAACCATTTCCAAGTTCTCGGATTTGAAGCTGAGTTCAGCCACCATCCGGAATGAGATGTCTGATTTGGAGGAGCTGGGCTTCATCATGCAGCCCCATACATCTGCGGGCAGGATTCCTTCTGATAAAGGATACCGCTTCTACGTTGACCAGATTGTCCTGGAGAAGGACAGCGAGGTGACGGAGTTCAAGGACATGATGGTGCAGAAGGTCGATAAGCTGGAGCTGGTTCTAAAACGGATGGCCCAGATGCTGGCCACCAACACCAATTATGCGGCCATGATCAGCGGACCTAGCTATCACAAGACAAAGCTTAAGTTTATCCAGCTGTCCAAGATGGAAGAACACAAGCTGCTGGTAGTGGTAGTGGTGGAAGGCAACATTATCAAGAACACCATGATTGACATAGGCGAGAATGTGACGGATGAGGAATTGCTGAATCTGAATATTCTGCTGAACAGCAGTTTAAACGGCCTGACCATCGAGGAGATCAATCTGGATGTGATCAGTAAGCTGAAGGTTGACGCCGGCGTCCACCGTCAGGTAGTGGAGCTGGTTTTGAACGAGGTGGCGGAAGCCATCCGGGCAGGCGGTGAGGATCTGCAGATCTACACCAGCGGCGCCACCAACATTTTCAAGTATCCGGAGCTGACCGAGGGCGAGAGAGCCAGCCAGCTGATCGGAACCCTGGAACATCAGGAGGTGCTTCAGGAATTTGTGGCTGAAGTTAATTCCGGCACGGAAGGCGAGTCGGGAATTCAGGTATACATCGGAGACGAGACACCGGTACAGTCCATGAAAGACTGCAGCGTGGTCACCGCCAACTATGATCTGGGCGGCGGCCTGCGGGGCACAGTGGGAATCATTGGTCCCAAGCGGATGGATTACGAGAAGGTGCTGAGGACGCTGCAGAATCTGATGAGTCAGCTGGATGTGGCGTTTAAAAAGGATGAAAGGTGATAAGCGGTGAATATGGAAGACATGAAGAATGATGAGATGAAACAGAATACCGGCGAAGCCGAGGATGTAATGGCCGGGGAACAGGAAGCTGCGGCGGACAGCATTCCGGAAGAGGTGTGCGCAGAATGCGAAAGCAGCGAAGAACAGCCGGAGGAAGCCAAGGAAGAGAAGAAGGGGTTCTTTAAGAAAAAGAAAGATCCCAGAGATGAGAAGATCGAAGAACTGAACGACCGGGTGAAACGCCAGATGGCTGAGTTCGAGAACTTCCGTAAGCGCACCGACAAAGAAAAGTCCAGTATGTACGAGATGGGAGCCAGGGATATCGTTGAGAAGATTCTCCCTGTGGTAGATAATTTTGAGAGAGGGTTGTCCTCCATTCCGGAAGAGTCAAAGGCCACCCCCTTTGCGGACGGCATGGAGAAGATATATAAGCAGTTCCAGAAAACGCTGGAAGAAGCCGGCGTGAAGCCCATTGAAGCCGTAGGCCAGGAATTTGACCCCAATTTCCACAATGCAGTGATGCACGTGGAGGACGAGAGCCTGGGTGAGAACATCGTGGCTGAGGAACTTTTGAAGGGCTATATGTACCGCGACAGTGTGGTGCGGCACAGCATGGTCAAGGTAGCTAATTAGTACATTATCTAAATTAAAATATAAACCAATCCAGGAGGAAGAAAACTATGAGCAAGATCATCGGTATTGACTTAGGTACAACAAATAGCTGTGTTGCAGTAATGGAAGGCGGAAAGCCAACCGTTATCGCCAACGCAGAGGGTGTAAGAACCACACCGTCCGTAGTTGCATTTACTAAAACAGGAGAGAGGCTGGTAGGCGAGCCTGCCAAACGTCAGGCAGTTACCAACGCCGACAAGACCATCTCCTCCATCAAACGCCATGTGGGAACCGACTACAGGGTTGACATTGACTCCAAGAAGTATACACCCCAGGAGATTTCCGCTATGATTCTGCAGAAGCTGAAAGCAGACGCAGAGAGCTACTTAGGTGAGACCGTTACCGAGGCGGTTATCACTGTTCCCGCATACTTTAACGACGCACAGCGCCAGGCGACCAAGGACGCAGGCAAGATCGCAGGCCTGGATGTTAAGCGTATTATCAATGAGCCCACAGCAGCTGCCCTGGCCTATGGCCTGGACAATGAAAAAGAGCAGAAGATCATGGTATACGATCTGGGCGGCGGTACATTCGATGTGTCCATCATCGAGATCGGCGACGGCGTTATCGAGGTTCTGTCCACCAACGGCGACACCCGTCTGGGCGGCGATGACTTCGACAACCGCGTGACACAGTGGATGGTTGACGAGTTCAAAAAGACTGAGGGCGTTGACCTGTCCGGCGACAAGATGGCTATGCAGCGTTTAAAAGAGGCTGCTGAGAAGGCTAAAAAAGAAGTTTCCACAGCCACAACCACCAATATCAACCTGCCCTTTATCACTGCAACCGCAGAGGGACCAAAGCATCTGGATATGAACCTGACCAGAGCGAAATTCGACGAGCTGACCCATGACCTGATCGAGCGCACAGCCATCCCGGTTCAGAATGCGCTTAAGGATGCAGGCATCACCTCCTCCGAGCTTGGCAAGGTGCTGCTGGTAGGCGGCTCCACCCGTATGATCGCTGCTCAGGAGAAAGTAAAACAGCTGACAGGCAAGGAACCCAGCAAGTCCTTAAACCCTGACGAGTGTGTAGCCATCGGCGCTGCCATCCAGGGCGGTAAGCTGGCCGGCGACGCAGGCGCAGGAGATATCCTTCTGCTGGATGTAACTCCACTGTCCCTGTCCATCGAGACAATGGGCGGCATTGCCACCAGGCTGATCGAGCGCAACACCACCATCCCCACCAAGAAGAGCCAGGTATTCTCCACTGCAGCCGACAACCAGACCGCAGTTGACATCCACGTGGTACAGGGTGAGCGTCAGTTTACAAGAGACAACAAGACTCTGGGACAATTCCGTCTGGATGGAATTCCGCCAGCGAGAAGAGGCGTTCCGCAGATCGAGGTTACCTTTGACATTGACGCCAATGGTATTGTAAATGTATCCGCCAAGGATCTGGGCACCGGCAAGGAACAGCACATCACCATCACCTCCGGTTCCAACATGTCCGATGACGATATCGATAAAGCAGTAAAAGAGGCCGCTGAGTACGAGGCCCAGGACAAGAAGCGCAAGGATGCCATTGACGCCAGAAATGACGCCGATTCCATGGTATTCCAGACCGAGAAGGCATTGGAGGAGGTTGGCGACAAGATCGCTGCCGGCGACAAGGCTGAGGTAGAGGCTGACTTAAACGTTCTGAAGGAAGCCATCAACCGCGCTCCGGTGGAAGATATGACCGACGCTCAGGTTGAGGACATCAAGGCAGGTAAGGAGAAGCTGATGAACAGCGCTCAGAAACTGTTTGCAAAGGTATATGAGCAGACCCAGGGCGCAGGCCAGGCCGGCCCCGGCCCCGACATGGGCGGCGCGGCAGGTGCGGCTCCGGATGATGATGTAGTTGACGCAGACTTCAAAGAAGTGTAAGATAGAACAACGTAATAACTAAAATCTGTATGCCGGGCCCAGGACGTATTTTAAAACTAGGTCCGGCATATGGTGCGAGAATCCATATGAGGTAGAGACAACATGGCAGAGAGTAAGAGAGATTACTATGAAGTTCTGGGCGTTCCCAAGACTGCGGACGACGAGGCTTTGAAAAAAGCATACAGGGCTCTGGCCAAGAAATACCATCCCGATGCAAATCCGGGTGATAAAGAGGCTGAGGCCAAATTTAAAGAAGCTTCCGAAGCATACAGTGTGCTCAGCGATTCGCAGAAGCGCCAGCAGTACGACCAGTTCGGCCATGCTGCATTTGACGGAGGCGCAGGAGGCGGACCGGGCGGTTTCGGCGGTTTTGAATTCAACGGGGATATGGGAGATATCTTCGGGGATATTTTTGGCGACCTGTTTGGCGGCGGCCGTTCCAGCAGACGAAACAATGGCCCCATGCGCGGCGCCAATGTAAAGACTTCGGTCCGCATTTCCTTTGAGGACGCTATCTTCGGATGTGAAAAAGAGATTGAGATCAATTTTAAGGAGACCTGCGCCAGCTGTAACGGTTCAGGAGCCAAGGCGGGCACGTCACCCCAGACCTGTCCCAAGTGTAACGGAAAAGGCAAGATCATGTACACCCAGCAGTCCTTCTTCGGCCAGGTGCAGAATGTGGCTACCTGTCCAGACTGCGGAGGCAGCGGCACGATCATCAAGGAGCGCTGTCCCGACTGTTATGGAACGGGCTACAAGACCGTGCGCAAGAAATTTAAGGTCAGCATTCCGGCAGGCATTGACAACGGCCAGTGCGTGCGCCGGGCAAACGGCGGCGAGCCGGGCACCAACGGCGGTGAGAGAGGCGATCTGCTGGTGGAGGCAGTTGTATCCCAGCACCCGATCTTCAAGCGCCAGGATACCAGCATCTATTCCACAGTGCCCATCTCCTTCGCCAAGGCTGCACTGGGCGGCCCAATCCGCATTAAGACCGTGGACGGCGAGGTGGAGTACGAGGTTAAATCCGGAACCCAGACCGATACCAAGGTGCGCTTAAGAGGCAAGGGCGTTCCATCCCTGCGCAACAAGAACATCCGAGGGGATCACTATGTGACCTTAGTGGTACAGGTGCCTGAGCGCATGACCCAGGCCCAGAAGGATGCGCTGCGCAAGTTTGATGAAACCATGACCGGCGAGCCATCCTCCGAGAACGAGAAGCCCAAGAAAAAAAAGATTTTTAAATGAAAGTTTAGATGATATTCCGGGAATACCGGCGGACCAGGCGGCAGAACTGCAAAACAGCAGGACTGCCGCCTGTATACTTTTATCAGGAATTCGTGTATGATAGAGCTATCTGTGAAAAAAGGATGGATTGATTTATGAATGAAAATGATGGTTTTTTAAGCTTAAGCACGCCGCTGCCTGAGGATATCGCCAAGCTCAAATGGAGCGGCCATCTTGAACAGGCCGGACGGGTCATTGATATGCGTCTGCAGACAGACCTGCCCCGGGCCATGAGGGAGCGCCTTTTGATGGAGCGGGAGATCCTGAAACGCCTGCCCGGACAATATCCATACACCTGGGAGGATGCCAGAAGGATTCTGGCGGAGGAGATCAGAGATTTCCGGGATGAGGAGCTGACCCAGCTGTGGGAGGGGGATGCGGCGGACTGGATCTACATAGACGGCCAGGTGCATTTCAGAAGCAGCTTCCTGGCCAATATCCTAAAGACGCGCCCAGCCTACGGCAGCCGGGTGATCAAGGGGGAGCGGCTGGAAGGCAAACGGCAGAATTTCCTTTTATTGGAAGAAACCATAGGGCGTATGCGGGAACGGGGAGGTCTGGGCTGCCGGTTCAGGATTCGCAGCACCATGACCATTGCGCCCCGGGCAGAGCGGGAGGGGGAGCCGGTCAGGGTATACCTGCCGCTGCCCATAGAATATGCGCAGGTGGAAAATGTGCAGGTACACGGCGTGTATATCGGCGGCAGGGAAGCCGGGGAGGCGGAGTATACCATTGCCTCAGCCCAGGCGGCCCAGCGGACCGTGTGCATCCGGACAGTCCATCATATTGGCCAGGATTACGCGGTGGAATTCTCCTTTGAAAACCATGCGCCCTATGTGGATCTGTCCCACGGCCAGGCCCTTGAACAGGCGGCAGCGGCAGTGGAGCAGCAGACCGCCGCAGGCCATGGCCAGACAGACGTTGCCCATGGCCAGACCGCCACAGCCAGTGGTAAGACCACCGCAGCCCATGGTCAGGCCGTGGCTTGGCAGCACGAACCGAGGGAGGTCCGGGAGGCCAGCGGCGAGCAGCTGCCCCACATCCGCTTTACGCCCTATATGAAGGCTCTGACAGAGGAAGTGACGGCAGGGGAGTTAAACCCGCTGCTGCGGGCGCGGAAGATCTACGACTACATTACCAGCCATGTGATGTACTCCTATGTGCGCAGCTATTTTACGCTGACCGACATCCCGGAGTATGTGAGCACCGGGTTTAAGGGGGACTGCGGTGTCCAGGCCCTGCTGTTTATCACCATGTGCCGGGCAGCCGGGATTCCGGCCAGATGGCAGGCAGGCCTCTACACCACGCCGCTGGAGATCGGCTGCCATGACTGGGCCCAGTTCTATGTGGCCCCCTTTGGCTGGCTCTACGCGGACTGTTCTTTCGGCGGCGCGGCTTACCGTGAGAACTATGAGTCCCGCTGGGATTTCTATTTCGGGAACCTGGAACCCTTCCGCCTGCCTGCCGCCAGACAGTTCCAGGCTGATTTTGAACCGCCTATGAGCCATCTGCGCAGCGATCCCTACGACAACCAGATGGGCGAGGCGGAGTATGGGGACAGAAGCCTGCTGGATGAGGAGTTCAGCACAGACCACAGGATGGTGGAGCTTCTGGAGCTGTAGATACTATATAGCCGGTTATAATACTGACAGATTGTATCAATCAAAAGTTAAGGAAAATGAAAAGAACAATACCTGCCGATGGTTTATAATAAACACAGATCATAGAGAAAGCAGGTGGTTTGATGGTAAGTTATGGCTTATTCAATATGGCAGATATTATATTTCCCCTGGTGTTCAGCTGCATATTCCTGCTGGCGCTTGGAATCATCATAGTTGTTTTAGTGAAGAATGTTTCGGAGTGGAATTCCAACAACCGCTCCCCGGTGCTGAGCGTGGAGGCCAAGGTGGTGTCCAAACGCTCCAGAGTGTCCCAGCACCACAGCGCAGCGGCCCCCGACCATACCATGGCGGCGTCTATGAACGCCACCAGCTACTTTGCCACCTTTCAGGTGGAAAGCGGGGACCGGATGGAGCTGCGGGTGTCCGGCCGTGAGTACGGGCAGCTGGCGGAGGGCGACAAAGGCAAGCTGACCTTCCAGGGAACCAGGTACAGGAATTTTGAGCGGAAGCTGTTTTAACGGCGGATTATATCTTATGCTGCTTCAACCGCTCATAGTAGAATATATATTGCTGCAGCACACCGGCACAGCCGCCGTACTGCCCGAAATTGTCTGCCAGTATGGCATCATACAGACTGTTTTTGGGGGTGCGGCGGTATTTTCTTGGGCGGAAATACTCCCGCATCAGGATTTTTTCGATCCATGTGTCCACGGGAAATGCCTCGATGTGGTGAAGGCCGAACAGGCACACGCAGTTGGCCACCTTTTTGCCGATGCCGTAAAAACCGGTCAGATACTCCATGGACTCCTCATAGGACATATCCTGAAGGCGCCGGATATCCAGCAGGCCCTGGCAGGCGTCTGCGCACAGCCTGTGGATGTACTTGGCCCTGTATCCCAGCTTCAGGTCCAGAAGCTCCTCCAGGGAGGCTGCGGACAGCTGCTTAGGGGTGGGGAAGGAGAAGGCGCCGCTGCCAAGGGGCGTCCCCCAGTTTCGGCACAGGGCTTCCGTCAGTTCCTTGATCTTGGGGATGGTCTTTTGCTGGGAGATCACAAAGGTAATGATCATCTCCCAGGGGTCCTGGCGCAGGATGCGGATGCCCCGGCCTGCCCCGGCGGCCTCCGTCAGGTAGGTGTCACCGGGATTGACGCTGTTTAATATGGCGCGGTAATCGGTGGAACAGTCAAAATATTCAAGCCAGTATGTAAGCTCCTGTTCCGGGCAGTCAAAGGTGATCCGGCAGCCCTGCTGGCTGATCTCCAGGAAATGTCCGCGGCTGACAATGGTATACCCGCCGTCGCCGGTGGGATTCATGCGGAAACACTGGCCGGAGTCGGCAATCTGCTTTAAATCCAGGCAGTCTATGGTCTGTATATGTTTCATCTGGTGTAAGTTCCTTTCTGGCAATATCGTTTTAATGCACTGCCGCTTTCTGGCAGGGGAGTGAACTGTAACTTCACGGGACATCACCTGTGAACAGTGACGTTTCGCTCACGTTTCAGCCACATTGCCAGGAGAATCAGTATTCCCACTGCAATTCCTGCCAGGCCTGCTGCCACAGTGATCACAAAACCGCTTCTTACCCAGTACCACAGCCCTGGCGCACCGGGCCTTTCAGGCTCTGGAACCGGCGTTTCGGCGGCCGTCGGCGCCTCTGTGGGAGCTATTCTGTCCGTCTCCACCACTGACGGGCGCAGGCGGTATACAGTCTCCAGCTGGCAGGTGTCCGGCAGCTGCCATGAGACGCGGCCCTCATAGGTCACCTGATAATCCACCAGCCGCTTCCGGCCCGAAGCCACAGCTTCCCTGCAGAGTTCCCCGTCCGGGCCGGTATATGGCTCCCCGTTCCAGGATAGCTGATTGATCTCATAGCCGTCCCGGGGCAGTTCCAGAATCCGCAGCAGCTCATCCTGGTATTCCTCCGGCGGAGGAAATCCGTCCTCCGCGGACATTGAGATGCTTCCCAGCTCATATACCTGCGCCCCGTAAGAGTGAAATATCATGGGAACATGGAAATCATCGCTCCAGGTATCTCCCAATATCTGGGTTTCCGTGGCGTTGAGGGTGCCGCTGATTTGGATGCTGTTCGCCTGGGGGTTGCTTGGATTGCTGCCGCTTGTCTGGACACCGCCCGTCTGCGCCTCCCTCACCGGAATGGCGCGCGGCACGGACTGCGCCGCCTCCACCGCCCGGTACACTACCTGGCGGCTGATTTCCTGGCTCACCTGGCTGCCTGGCACCCAGTCCAGGTTCCAGTCCGCCAGGTCATAGACTGCGCCGTTTTCGTCTGCATACTCCTCCGGCGGCTCTGTGAATCCTTCAGCTTCCTCCGGCTCCAGGGGGCGAACAACACGGATTGTCTGGGAAGGCGCCGCCCCAAACGCAGTTAATTCTGTTCCGAACACCATTATCATCATCAGTATGCTGGCTCCAAGCCATCTCTTCACTTTTAATCTTCCCATATTCTCACTCCATTTCTTCTAAAACCGCCTGTACCAGCAGCTTATCCCTGCTTCCCCGGCAAGTGGAAAGGGTCACCAGCCGGTCCTCTTCCCCAGGCCGAATTCCTGTATCATAGAGGGACTCAGATTCAACAGCTGCCAGATATGCTGCCTTTTCACCAGGTCCAAAACAGGTCCGGTATGCCTCCCTGTTCCCGTCCACGGCAATCCGGCAGGAGAATATCCGGCCGCGGACCCACCTTCCCCCACAGTATATCCACAGGTCCGGATGTTCTTTAAAATATTGCTGTTTCTCATACTTTTTCAGACCTCCCAGCATAGAGCCGTCACGCATGTTATGGCCGTTAATCACTGTGTTCTCCTCCACGCCTGTCACGGTACCGCTGTCTGCAAATATACTCCCACATGGGTTTTCCTCCCTCAAAAAGGTGTGGTTTAAATAGTATTGGTTGTCCTCATGCCGCACTACCGGGTAGTCAATTTCTGTTCCTGGAATGTACAGCCAGAACAGGTAATCGGCATTTTGTTTCTTCAGCGCTCCCTCGTCAATTGCTGCGAAATGATGCTGCCCTCCATCCGGCACGCCTGGTGCATTTCTCAGCTGTGAGCACACTGTAAATGCAGCCGGGGACGCCTGCTGTCCGCCCCGCGCAGCCAGCCGGATCTTCTCATATGTCTCCCTGCCGCTCCGGTACCGGCAGTCAGCCCGGGCTGCCATGCCGCAGAAAATAATTACTCCGATAGAGAAAAACACAAGAAGCAGGTTCAAGATGGATTGAGACAGTATCCGCTTCATTTTTTCCTCCCCCTCTTCCCGGAGCGTACATGCCGGTATACGGCGCATGTTATGGCAAGCAGAAGTACCGCAGCCAGACCCGTAATGGCAGCCGCTTTCTTCTCCTGGATGGACAGGCATTTCACATAATATG
>URUZ01000192.1 GCA_900551225.1 uncultured Clostridium sp. | reverse complement strand
GCGGGAGCCATGATGTATGTGGTGGTGGAGGAGCTGATCCCCGAATCGGCAGAGGGGGAGCACTCCAACATCGGCACCATCGGATTCGCGGTTGGATTTGTGATTATGATGATTTTGGACGTGGCCCTGGGATAATAGGGCATATTAAAACAGCGGGCGGGAGACTGGCTAATACACAGTCATCCGCCCGCTGTCTTTATTGTACGCGGTGAAGCGCTCGCAAAACATGCGGATCATCGTTGTACGCGGTGAAGCGCTCGCAAAACATGCGGATCATCGTTGTACGCGGTGAAGCGCTTGCAAAACATGCAGATCATCGTTGTACACGGTGCTGCACCTGCAAAGCGAGCGGTTCACAGTTGTACTTGGTGAGATGCGCCTGCAAAGCCTACAGTTCATCGCATTTAGCAGTGAAATGCCGGCGTCACCCTCAGATCTTCCTGGCCGCTATGAGGAACCGGTGCTGCATGGAACGCACCGCCCCCTCTGTCTCAATAATCTTCCTGGCTTTCAGCAGCTGTTCAAAGCAGCTGTCCACAGAAAATCCGGGGAATTCCCAGGGAATCGCTTTGGCATACCACACAAGGGCTTCCACATCGAGGAATTCCAGGGGTATGAAAGCCTCCCTTGATTCCAGGATTTTAAACCCGCATTTTTCCAGACGTCTCACGGCGGTCTCCAGGTTGGAATCCGGATACTGGGGGGTGAAATCCCGGATCAGCAGCCGGGACAGGGGCAGATTGTTCCTGCCGCCCACCTGCTGGGTGATGAACAGTCCCTCTTTTTTCAGTACCCGCCCCACCTGTTCCTCCCGGTAATCTTCATGGCGGTTGATGACCAGGTCAAAGCTTTCCTCCTCAAAGGGCAGGACGCCGTCCCGGACCTGTCTCACTGTGATACCCAATGGAGCCAGTCTGTCGAGACAGAGGCGCACATTGGGCGCATAGCCCTCTGTGACGGAGGTCAGATTATGGGGATGGTTGAGGGTCAGCAGGAACTCTCCACCTCCCGTGCCCATGTCCAGCAGACGGTCCTCCTCCTTTTTGCTGTCCATTACAACGGACCGGTAGTCCCAGGGAATATCCCCGCTTTTCCAGCGGTTATCAAGATATGTGAAATCCCATCCGGTCAGGCCCTTGGTTTCTTCCGCCTTCCAGGCGGCTTTTAATTCATTGCTGTTTGTCATGATAGACCCTCCTTTTAGCTGGTGGCTGTGTGTAAAAGGACGGTGCGGTTATGGATGCCGGTAAAACGTATATTTACTGTTGTCCCCGGCGCTGGTATATGGCCTCTGGCCCTAACCGCACCGGGTAACTATCTCGGATATGATACATGGTTGTCTCCCTTCCCAGACCAGTCCCGGTCTAAGTACATTTTACACGATGCTGCCTGGGACAAGCAAGAGATAGACTCGTTCCGGCCATGAATTATGACAAGAATGACAAGACATTTCCTGCATATGTAATGTTAACTTGACATCTGTCCGGTATCTGCGTATAATATTGTAAGGTTTACATGACACGAAAGGAATAATAAAATATGAAAAACCGTATCCGGGAGCTGCGGGAAGAGCGGGGCCTGACCCAGGAGCAGCTGGGCATCCTGGTGGGGGCCTCCAGGCAGGCCATCAACGCCATTGAGACAGAGAAATTCGAGCCGTCCATCTGGCTGGCCTATGACATTTCCCAGGTATTTGAAAAACCCATTGAGGAAGTATTTATATTCGGAGAAAGCCCCAGGAAATCGCGGGCGGAGAGAAGCAGGAGGGACAGCAATGGCAGTGCGGCAGCTTCGTCTTGAGGACGATGAGATATTACGGAAATGCTGTAAGGAGGTGCGGGAGGTCAATGACCACATACGCAGGCTTTTGGACGATATGATGGACACCCTCCGACATACTGAGAGCGGAGCCGCACTGGCGGCCAACCAGGTGGGGATTCTCTACCGTCTGGTGGTGGTGGACTACGGCGAACATATCCACAAGCTGGTGAACCCGAAGATCGTGGGGGAGAGCGGCGTTCAGGAGTGCCTGGAAGCCTGCCTCAGTTTTCCGGGCCGCATGGGCAAGACCATCCGGCCTCAGAAAGTCACGGTCCAGGCCCTCGATGAGAACGGGGAGGAGATTCTCCTCACAGGCGAGGATGAGATGGCAAAATGTTTCTGCCACGAATTAGAACACCTGGATGGCCAGGTGTTCTTGGACAAAGCAATTGAATTGTATGATCTGGAAGGGTAGATTCTGCTAAACCATCAGTTTCTTCAGATCCTCGTAGAATCCGGGATAGGAGATGTTTACGCACTCCGCATCCTGGATTTTTGTGGTTCCCTCCGCGCAGAGTGCCGTGACGGCCAGGGTCATGGCGATGCGGTGGTCCATATGGCTGTTGACTTTGGCCCCATGCAGCGGCCGGCCGCCGCGGATGACCATGCCATCCTCAGTCTCCGTTACATCCGCGCCCATGGCGGTCAGACTCCTCACCATGATATCAATGCGGTTGGATTCCTTCACCTTCAGCTCCGCCGCATCCCGGATCACTGTCTCACCCTCAGCCACAGCGGCCATGGCAGCGATCATGGGCAGCTCGTCGATCAGCGTGGGGATCACAGCGCCGCCGATCACCGTGCCGTGGAGGGCGCTGGTGCGCACCAGCACGTCCGCCACCGGTTCAGCTCCCTGGTCCTGCACGTTCAAGAGCGTGAGATCAGCGCCCATATCCCGGCAGACGCGGATCATCCCGTCCCGGGTGGGGTTGATGCCCACATTGCGGATCAGCAGCTCAGAGTCAGGCACCATCAGGCCGCCGGCAATGAAGTAGGCGGCGGAGGAGATATCTCCCGGCACCATCACCTTAGCGGCCTGCAGCTCTGGGGCGGGCGTCACCGTGGCAGTGGTCCCCCCGCAGCAAACCTGTGCTCCGAAATGGCGCAGCATCAGCTCTGTGTGGTTCCTGGATACATAAGGCTCCGTCACACTGGTCTCCCCTTCTGCGTACAGCCCGGCCAGGAGAATGGCGGATTTTACCTGGGCGGAGGCTACCTTGGAGGTGTAGTG
This sequence comes from uncultured Clostridium sp., assembly GCA_900551225.1. Taxonomy (GTDB): domain Bacteria; phylum Bacillota; class Clostridia; order Lachnospirales; family Lachnospiraceae; genus Enterocloster. Next base: position 7,034 of record URUZ01000192.1, on the reverse strand, counting down.
TATGCCCTTTAGTGGACTTCCTGTGATGGACAGAGGCGCGCAGCCGTTGCCTGCCGCACTCTCAATCCGTGCGCCCATCAGGGACAGGGGGTCCATGATCCGCTTCATGGGGCGCTTCCGGATGGAGGCATCCCCTGTGAGGGTCACATCAAAGTCCTGGGCGGCCAGAATGCCGGAGATCAGGCGGGTGGTGGTGCCGCTGTTGCCGCAGTCCAGAACCGCCGCCGGTTTCTTTAAGCCCCTCATGCCATTGCCGTGAACCAGAACACGGCTCCCCAGATTCTCAATCTGGACGCCCATCTGGCTGAAGCAGGCGATGGTGGACAGGCAGTCTGCCCCCTGTAAAAAATTGTATATTTCAGTGGTCCCTCTGGCGATAGAACCGAACATCACCGCCCGGTGGGAGACCGATTTGTCCCCGGGAACAGTCAGCTCCCCGCGCAGTCCCTGTACTCTAGTGAATTCCATAGATCAACTCTCCCTCATATGGTTTTAAGGGTGCGGCCTGTGCCTACACCCTGAACATTTCATATTTATATTTATCCAGCTGCTTCCAGGCTGCGTTCATGGAGGCCTCGTCGTAGAATACGATCTTCAGCGCGCCCTCGCCCCGCTCCCGGTTATTATTGATGCCGATGTTGCTGATGCTGATGCCCTTGGCGGCCAGGATCACGGAGATGGTGGAGATAGCGCCCACCTCATCGGCCACGTCCACGGAGAACTCATAGGACGGCTCCACAGAACCTTTGGCCCGCTCGGTGATGGAGTTGCGGTAGTCCCTGGAGGTCTCAAAGAGCTGGTACACAGCGCTGCTGTCCCGGCGCTTCACCTGGTCCAGAATCTGGGTCAGGCTGTCTATGTACCGTTCCAGGATATCCGCGATAGGCGCGGTATTGGTCATGCAGATCTGTTCCCACATCTCAGGTGAGGAGGAGGCGATGCGGGTTATGTCTTTAAATCCCCCCGCAGCCACCTGCTTCATGGTTCCGGCGGCGCTGTCGCTGTCCTTCACCAGGTTCACCAGGCTGGAGGCCACCAGATGGGGGAGATGGCTGATGGCAGCCACCACCATGTCGTGCTCCCTGTAGTCCAGCATCAGGGGGATGGCGCCGATGGCATGGGCCACAGCCACAATCCGGCTCACATTGTCAGACTGCTGAACAGGCAGCGGGTCCTGGCAGCCCAGAGGCGGAGTGACGATGTAGTAGGCATTTTCCAGCAGATGATCGGTGGAATTCTCATAGCCGGTTTTCTCAGACCCCGCCATGGGGTGCCCGCCCACGAAACAGTATTCCAGGCCCTGCCGCCGGATCTCCTCATGGATGCTGGTCTTGGTGCTGCCCACGTCGGTGATCAGCGCGCCCTCCTTCAAAAAGGGGCGGACGGCGGTGAGATACTGTGCATTGTACTCCACAGGAGTGCACAAAAAGATCAGGTCACACTGGGAGAGGTTCTCATCGATGCCGTCCAATATCACGTCCACTATGCCGTCGGCTCTGGCCTGTTCCAGCTTGGACCGGGTCCGCATATAGGCCATGATTCGGATGTCCGGATCAGACCGTTTCAGTCCACGGGCAATGGAACCGCCGATGAGCCCAAACCCGATAAAGCCAATAGTTGAATCTTTTTTAATCTGTTCACCCATATCTCCAGCTCGCTTTCTGTCGTTTTAAAAATGTCTGCCGGCCAGTTCCACATAGGGCTTTAAATCGCCCATCAGCTGGTCAAATGCGTCAAATGTCAGGGACTGGGGACCGTCCGACAGCGCACAGGCAGGGCAGGGGTGCACCTCGATCATCAGGCCGTCTGCGCCTACAGCCACTGCCGATTTGGCCAGGGGCTCCACATAAGCCCGCACGCCTGTGGCATGGCTGGGGTCCACGATCACCGGCAGATGGCTCTTCTGGCGGATCACCGGCACAGCGCTGATGTCCAGGGTGTTTCTGGTGGATGTCTCGAAGGTGCGGATACCACGTTCACACAGCACGATATTAGGGTTGCCTTCTGATATAATGTACTCCGCAGCATTGAGCCACTCATCGATGGTGGCGGACAGGCCGCGTTTTAACAGCACCGGGACCCCTGATTTGCCGGCCTCCTTCAACAGTTCGAAGTTCTGCATGTTCCGGGCGCCGATCTGCAGCATATCCACATACTTTACCGCCGCCTCGATGGCGTGGGCGCTGGTGACTTCACAGATCACATTAAGCCCTGTGGCCTCCCTGGCTTCCTTCATGTATTTCAGCCCTTCCTCCTCCAGTCCCTGGAAGGAGTAGGGGGAAGTCCTGGGCTTGTATGCGCCGCCCCTCAGGAAGGTGGCTCCCGCCTTTTTCACTGCAAATGCCGTCTCCATCAGCTGTTCCTTGTTCTCAATAGCGCAGGGGCCGGCCATCACGGTCATGGTTCCCGGTCCGATGTGGGTGTTGCCCACCGGAATCACGGAGTCCTCAGGATGGAACTTCTTATTCACCAGCTTGTAGGACTCGGTGACAGGAACCACTTTGTCCACGCCCTCGCTCATCTCAATATTGGAATTGGACAGACGGGTCTTGTCGCCCACCACGCCCACGATGGTAACCTGGGAACCCTTGGACAGATGTACCTGAAGCCCGTTGGATTCAATCATATTTGTGACTTTGCGGATGGCCTCCTCTGAGGCATTGGGTTTCATAATAATTATCATAACAAAAGTCTCCTTCTCATTGCTTCTGATAGTGTAAGGCATATGAATTGAATTGTCAACACTTTATTGCGTTAAACTTTAAAACTTTGACGCGTATTAGCAAAAACCTCCTAAAGAAGGCTGATTTATCTTTATTCTTTCAGGTATTTTGGGAAATGCCAGGCAACAGAAATTAAATTTGTCCAAATTTGCATAAATTGCTTGATAAATTCCGATAAATTTAGTAAAATAGACCCATGGATTTAAAGCAGATGCAAAGACATCTTGTAGTATACACGAACCTAAGGAGGGAAGTTTATGAACGTTTATGGTACTGAACAAATCCGCAACGTCGTATTACTTGGTCATGGAGGGTCTGGTAAGACGACCGTTGCGGAGGCAATGGCTCTGCTGACCGGCGTTACCAAACGCATGGGAAGAGTACCCGATGGAAACACCATCAGTGATTACGACAAGGAAGAAATCAAAAGGCAGTTCTCTATTTCCACCACTCTGATTCCGCTGGAGTACAACGGCGAGAGCGGACCCATTAAGATCAATCTGCTGGACACCCCTGGATACTTTGACTTTGTAGGCGAAGTTGAGGAGGCCATCAGCGTAGCTGATGCAGCTATTATTGTAGTTAACTGTAAGGCAGGTATCGAGCCAGGTACGTTAAAAGCATGGGAAATGTGCGAGAAATACAATCTCCCCCGTCTGATTTTCGTCACCAACATGGACGATGACCATGCCAGCTACCGTGAGCTGGTAGTAAAGCTGGAGACCAGGCTGGGACGTAAGATTGCCCCCTTCCAGCTGCCAATCCGTGAGAATGAAAAGTTCGTGGGCTTTGTAAATGTTGTAAAGATGGGCGGACGCCGTTTTACCAACTTAAGCGACTACGAAGAGTGCGAAATCCCCGACTATGTTCAGAAGAACCTGACCATTGCCAGAGATGCTCTGATGGAAGCCGTTGCAGAGACCAGTGAAGAATATATGGAGCGCTATTTCCTGGGTGAAGAGTTTACACAGGAAGAGATTTCCACCGCGCTGCGCACCCATGTAATCCAGGGAGACATCGTTCCTGTTATGATGGGTTCAGGAATCAACTGCCAGGGCTTTAAGGTTCTGCTGCAGGCCATCGATAAATACTTCCCGGCTCCCAACTATTTCGAGTGTATCGGCGTGGATGTTTCCACCGGCGAGCGCTTCACCGCCAAGTACAATGACGATGTGTCCCTGTCTGCCAGAGTGTTCAAGACCATTGTAGATCCCTTCATCGGCAAATACTCCCTGATGAAGATCTGTACCGGCACATTAAAGGGCGATACTCCCGTATATAATGTCAATAAAGACGCAGAAGAGAAGATCGGCAAGGTCTATGTACTGCGCGGCAAGGAGCAGATCGAAGTCTCTGAGCTGAAGGCAGGAGATATCGGCGCGGTTGCCAAACTGACCGTGACCCAGACCGGAGATACCATGGCAGTGCGCACCGCACCCATCGTATATCATAAACCGCAGATTTCAACTCCTTACACATATATGTCCTATAAAGCCGTCAACAAAGGCGAGGACGACAAGGTTTCCACCGCTCTGGCACGCATGATGGAAGAGGATCTGACCTTAAAAGTGGTCAACGATGCGGAGAACCGCCAGTCCCTGCTGTACGGAATCGGCGACCAGCAGCTGGAGGTTGTTGTGAGTAAGCTGCAGACCCGCTACAAAGTGGATGTGGTGCTGAGCAAACCGAAATTCGCCTTCCGCGAGACCATCCGCAAGAAAGTCAAAGTACAGGGCAAGCATAAGAAGCAGTCCGGCGGACACGGCCAGTACGGTGATGTTGTTATGGAATTTGAGCCTTCAGGCGATCTGGAGACCCCATACGTATTCGAGGAGAAGGTATTCGGCGGATCTGTTCCAAGAAACTACTTCCCGGCAGTTGAAAAGGGACTTCAGGAGTGCGTAATCAAAGGTCCTCTGGCCGGATATCCGGTTGTGGGATTAAAAGGCACCCTTCTGGACGGTTCTTACCATCCTGTAGATTCCTCGGAGATGGCGTTTAAGATGGCCACAATTCTGGCCTTTAAGCAGGGCTTCATGGAGGCCAACCCTGTTCTGCTGGAACCCATCGCTTCCCTGAAGGTGACGGTTCCAGACAAGTTCACCGGCGATGTAATGGGTGATTTGAACCGCAAACGCGGCCGTGTGCTGGGCATGAATTCCGACCACCACGGCAAACAGATCATAGAGGCGGATATTCCTATGTCGGAACTGTACGGATACAACACAGACCTGCGTTCCATGACCGGCGGTATCGGCATTTACACCTACGAATTCAGCCGTTATGAGCAGGCCCCCGGCGATGTACAGAAGCGTGAGGTAGAAGCCAGAGCAGCAGCTAAAGACAATGATTAATATTTCTCATTAAATTCTGGATAATGTTGCATATATCACAGCAAATCAGGAATAATTATGATAATATGCAGATATGAATGAAACGAGATCTAATTTAAGGAGGAATAAAAATGAAGAAATATGTATGTGATCCCTGCGGCTATGTATACGATCATGAGGAAGGCGATCCCGATGGCGGCATTGCACCTGGAACAGCATTTGAGGATATCCCCGATGATTGGGTATGCCCCATCTGCGGAGTAGGTAAGGATCTGTTCTCAGAAGCAGAGTAATCAGTATAATAACGATGAAATACAATAAAAGCTTCCTCACCGGGCAATGATCCGGCGGGGAAGCTTTTTGCGTTGTGTGAGATCTCTATCTGTTCAGATAATCAATGCACTGACGGATGAAGGCCAGCGTATCTTCCAGGGAATAAACAAGTGAGGAGGTGACCAGGTACTGGAAGAAATCGGAAAATGCTTCCAGCAGGGACTGTTCCTCAATGTGTATGTAGTTATAGCTTTTGCCGATGCCTGCAAAGCCGCTGAAATCCAGTCCCTTATCCTCATGAAGGATACAGGTCAGGTTCTCGGAAATTGGGAACATCAGCGGGTTCACCATCCGGTGGCGCTGCCTGCCTGAGGCGATTTCGTTGTACAGCTCTTCCAGCAGATACTGCCGCGCCTCTTTGGACAGAGGCAGCACGTATTCCGGCGGGAAGTCGGCCAGGTATCCGGTCCTGACAAAATCCAGCAGCCCGGATTTATTAAACAGACAGGTGTGGTTCGTCATATTCCGGAGCTGGTGGGCTCTGTATACCAGAGTCTGGACTGTGTGTTCATACTCCGGCACATCCGGCCGGGCGAAGCTGCGGATCATCTCCTCCGTAAAGTAGGCGGGAAGACAGGGATGATATTCCAGTACATAAATAGCGGGATCGTTCTCTGCCAGCTGAATCATATGGGGCAGGATATCCGGCGCGTTAGGGCAGCGGGTGATCAGCGGCATGGTGTTGCTCTGGGCAGCTTCAAACAGGTTCCGGAAATGATAGATGACGTGGTCGGATCTGCAGCACAGGGCGGTAGCGCAGTCTGCGGACAGCAGCACAATAGCCTGTGAGAATACAATATAAAATGGAAATGCCATCCTCGTCACATCCGTCAGCACCTTTTCACCATAAAAATATGAGATCTCATAACCGAAATCAGAAATGGCGGCAATGGGCAGAAGGTTGGACAGGATTTCCAGGTTGGCTGACGGAAAATCCGAATGTACTTCCTCCTTTAAGATGCTGGTGAGATGCTTTACCCGCAGGCGGCTGATGGACGGGCAGTAATGATGGGCATGATTAAGCACCTGGCCCAGCAGCGGCAGCCTGCCGGTAATGCAGGCCAGCATGGAAGGCGAAGGCTCGGCACATTCCTGCATAACCAGCTGGTTCAGCAGATGGGTTACAGCCTGGCTGCCGTAGGCCAGCTGCTGGTCAGGAATCCTGGACAGCGGGGCTGCGGTTCCAGGCATCACATGGCTGCCGGCCATGTATTCCCCTGAACTTAAGTCCGATGAGGTGGTTTCCAGCAGGTGCCGGATAAACTGACGCCTTGCATAGACGGTCTCCCCGGTCTGGATTGCCTCGATTTTAGAGAACAGTGAATCGGACTCCTCGGGTGTCAGCCTGAGATATAGTATAATCTTGTTTAAAAAATCCGGCGAAGGAGCCCTCTCCCCGGATAACACTTTTTGCAGTGTGGTGCGGTTGATGCCGGCTTTCTGGGCCAGGGCATAATTGCTGTAACCGCTTTTCTTTATATAAGACCTTAACAGCTCGCCAAAGTGCTTCATACGATTTCCCCCCATGATCTGGTATTTCTTAATTTAATCATGGGGGAGGGAAAAATGTCAAGTAGTCGTTTATAATGTATATGTGACGAAAATAGAAAATGTGTGACACATTGCCTGTCACATATTGTAAAAT
>URUZ01000191.1 GCA_900551225.1 uncultured Clostridium sp. | reverse complement strand
GCCTTCCCATGGACTTTTTTATGGATAATCAGCGGTTCACCGATAATCTCGCTAATTGACATCCGGGGATTCAGGGAGGAAAACGGGTCCTGGAATATAATCTGCATATCCTTGCGGAGGTTGTGGAGCTGTCTGCCGTCCATCTTGCAGATATCCTTGCCGTTGAAGAGAATCTCCCCGCCGGTGGCCTGGTGCAGTCCCAGAATCAGCCGCCCTATGGTAGACTTGCCGCAGCCGGACTCCCCCACCAGCCCCAGGGTCTGCCCCCTTGGAATGGAAAATGTCACATCGTCCACAGCGTGCAGCGTCCCGTTTCTCACTTTAAAATGCTTCTTAAGATGCCTTACCTCCAAAACATTATCTGCCATGCCTGACCACCTCCATGAAATCCTCCGCTTCAAAAACACCCTCGTGAGCCAGGCACTGGACCATGTGGGTCCCTCCCACCTGGACGGTCCCCGGCTTTTGCCTGGAACATATTTCCCGGGCATAGGGACATCTGGGGTGGAAGGAGCAGCCCTGGGGCAGGTCCGTGGGGTCCGGCATCTGCCCTTCTATGGGCTTTAATTTGTCAATATGGTCATCCAGTGTGGGAATTGATTCAAACAGGCCGATTGTATATGGATGATACGGATAGTCAAACACCTCGTCAATGGTTCCCGTCTCCACGATCTCACCTGCATACATAATCGCAACCCGGTCACATACCTGTGCTACAACGCCCAGATCATGGGTTATCAGCAGCATGGATGTCTTTGTCTTTTCCTTCAGCTCGCTCATCAGCTCCAGCACCTGGGCCTGTATGGTCACATCCAGCGCCGTGGTGGGTTCATCCGCCAGTATCAGCTCCGGGGAACAGGCGATGCTCATGGCGATTACCACCCGCTGCTTCATCCCGCCCGAGAACTGGTGGGGATATTCATCGTAGCGGTCTTTGGATATCCCCACCATCTCCAGGACCTGGGACGCCTTTTCTTCAGCTTCCGCCTTAGTGCCGCTCTGATGCAGCTGTATGACCTCCGCAATCTGATCGCCAATGGTATAAACCGGGTTCAGGCTGGTCATTGGGTCCTGGAAAATCACGGATATTTTGCTGCCGCGCACATCTCTCATATGGCTTATTTTTGCTTTGAGAAGGTCCTCCCCCTCAAAATAGATCTCGCCGCCCACGATCTTGCCCGGCGGGTCCGCCACCAGCCTCAGAACGCTGAGGGCTGTGGTGGTCTTGCCCGCCCCGGTTTCCCCCACCAGGCCAAGGCTCTCGCCCCGGTTCAGGGTCAGGCTGAGATGATTAACGGCGTGGACGATTTCATCCTCCGTCCTGTATTCAACAACCAGATCTCTAATCTCCAGCAGTGCATTATCATTCATTTTCTGTCTCCTGTGCTAATTCTTCATTTTGGGGTCAAGTGCGTCTCGAAGCCCATCTCCAAGCAGGTTCAGGGAAAGGATTGTCAGCATAATGGCAATGCCCGGAAACGCGCATACCCACCAGGCGTAGCGGATATACTGCCGTCCGCCGCTTAGCATAGACCCCCATTCCGGTGTAGGCGGCTGGATGCCCAGCCCGATGAAACTCAAACTTGCGATGGACAGGATTGAACCTGCAATGCACAGCGTCGCCTGGACTATAATAGGCGCCATACAGTTGGGTATGATATGCCGGAATATAATCCGCCAGTCATGGGCGCCGATTGCTTTGGCCGCCTCGATATATTCTTCATTTCGGATGGTCAGCACAGAGGACCTTACGATCCTGGCAAAGGGCGGTATATTGGAAATGCTGATTGCAAGCAGCAGGTTGCCCATGCTTGGCCCCAATGCCGATACCAGTGCGATTGACAGCAGGATACTTGGGATGGCCAGGAAGATATCCATGAACCTCATAATCAGGTTGTCGATCTTCTTACTCCCATAACCGGCCACCGCCCCCAGAATGCCCCCTGCAATTGCCGCGATTACAATCGTCGCAAATGCCACCGGCAGCGACACCCTTGCGCCGTGTATGATGCGGGCCAGAATGTCCCTCCCCACCTCATCCGTCCCCAGCCAGTGCTGCGGCGACGGAGGGGACAGACGCAGGGCCGCGCTCTGCTGGATCACCATGGTCTCATAGTTGAAAAAGACGTCTGCAAAAACAGCCGACAGGCATATAAGGCTGAGGATCACCAGGCCTGTGATTGCCATTTTGTTTTTCTGCAGTCTTTTCCATACAGATACCCACTGCGATTTCTTTTTGCCTTTTTTTCCCATATTCATCGTCTACCCCTTTACTTATACTGAGCCCGTATGCGGGGATCAAGAAATGCATAGATAATATCAATACAGAGATTAATCAATGTAAACAATGCCGCCATAACCAGCACAATGGCCATAACAATCGGCAGATCCTTAAATTTAATTGACTCTACCAGCAGCCGGCCTATACCGGGCCATGAGAATACTGTTTCAACCAGCACGGCTCCGCCGATGGAGAATCCAAACTGAAGGCCGATTGTGGTAACCACAGGTATCATGGCATTGCGCAGCGCATGTTTGATAATCACAGTACATTCCTTAGCCCCCTTGGCCCTGGCCGTGCGGATATAATCCTGGCGGATTGTCTCCAGCATGGACGACCGGGTCATACGTGTGATAATAGCCAGTGAATTGGCTCCCAAGGTGATGGATGGGAGTATCAGGGATTTAAACCCGTTAAAGTTCGCCGACGGGAACCAGCCCAGCTTGGCTGCAAATATCAATATCAGCATCAGGCCCAGCCAGAAGTTGGGCATGGATACCCCCAGCAGTGCAAAAAACATGGAGCTGGTGTCTAAAAATGAATACTGATTCGTGGCTGATATCACCCCCAGGGGAATTCCAATCACTATGGCAAAAAACATAGAGAAGGCCGCCAGTATTGCAGTGTTGGGTAATCTGGCCTGAATCTCATCAAATACAGGGCGGCCGGTGGTATAGGACAGTCCAAAGTCCCCCTGCACGGCTCCTCCCACATAGTTCGCATAACGCACCAAAAACGGTTTGTCCAGTCCCAGCTCCCTGGTCATAGCCTCGTAGGATTCCTGGGTATAGTTGTCTCCCAGGCGCATCTCCACAGGATCACCCGGAGTCAGGCTCAGGATGGAAAATACAATAAAGCTTACCCCCAGGAGAACTGGCACCAACATGACCAGCCGCCGTAATATAAATTTATACATCCTTTCGTCCCCTCATCTGCATGCATCCTCTCAAAAGGTTGATTACTGTTCAAAATAAGTACCGTAAATGAAATGGGATTTCCCTGGGTAAAGCTTGAAGCCTTTGACATCGGCCTGTCTCCCCGCATTCAGATGCTCGATAGCCAGCGGAATCACGGGCACTTCCTCAGCCACAATGGTCTGCACCTCATGATACAGCGCTTCCGCTTCCTTCTGATCTGTTGTCACGCAAGCCAGGTTCAGCTTGTCATCAACCTCCGGCGATGACCAGAAAGAACGGTTTCCGGAAAGCCCGAATGCCTCTGTGTGGTACATGGCTCTGAGCATACTGTCCGGGTCAATGGATGTCTTTGACATGATGAACAGGTCGTGGTCCCCTTTACCGGTTGCGGAATAGTAGTTGCCCTGTTCCATTGTTTTCACTTCTGCTTCAATCCCCACCTGGCGCAGCTGTTCCTGCAGCACAACAGAGGTATCTTTCATAATCTGGCTGTCCGCGCACCATAAGGTGGTCTTGAATCCATCCGGATATCCTGCCTCAGCTAACAGCGCTTTGGCCTTCTCCACATTATAATCATAGGTCACTGTGTCGGGCGCATATCCGAACAGGCTGCTGGGAAGCATGGTGTTGTGGGCCGGCGTGGCTACCCCGCTGAATGCGATATCAATCACGTCCTGATAGTTGATGGCATAGGCAATGGCCTGGCGTACTTTAACATTGTCAAGTCCCGGCTTGCCCACATTTGCCCCAAGATACCAGACGGTTGTGCTGGGGACTGTGTCAACCACAATCTTGTCATTGCCTTTGAGCGATTCCAGATCAGTGATTCCCAGATCATAGGCCAGATCAACCTCCCCGGTCTCCAGTCCGATGGTGCGGTTGATGGCTTCAGGGATCTGCCTGAAGATCAGGTGTTTCACCTGGGGCGCGCCATTGTAATAATCGTCGAATGCTTCCAGAACCACATCTCCGCCCAATTCCCAGGACACGAACTTAAATGGGCCCGTGCCTACAGGATTCTGGTTGAATTCTTCCGGGCTGGTATCCGCGCTCTTGCAGATGATAGAGGCTGCGTCCAGGGATAGACGGTACAGCAGCGCGTTGAAGGGTTCCTTGGTGACGATCCTTACTGTATAATCATCCACAACTTCAATGTTATCAATAATCAGATAATTATAGTTCACGCCGCTGCTTGCGATGCAGCGCTCCAGGCTGTATTTCACATCCTCCGCTTTCATCTCCTCACCGTTGTGGAACTTGACCCCCTTCCTCAGATGGAACAGAGTTGACTTATCGTCCTCCACATCCCAGGATTCCGCCAGGCTGGGAACCAGATTCATATCTGTGTCCATGGATACGAGGCGGTCAAATATCTGGGTAGTAACGCGGTATGTTGCAATGGAGGCCTGCACCTGGGGGTCCATATAAGATGGCGCATCAGGAATAGCCACCACCAGGGTATCTCTTGTGTTCCCGTCAGCCTGCTTCTCAGTTCCCCCTGAATTCCCTGCAGCAGAGCCGCCTGTTTTGGCCTGTCCGCCACATCCGGATAGCAGTCCCACGCACATTACTGCCATTAATAATGTTGCCAACACTCTTTTTTTCATTGTTTCCCTCCTCGTTATGAGCACTTAGCGGCTGTCTTTTAGCCGCTTACGTGCGATACATGTCACTGGCACTTAGCGAGGTCTTTTCGAGCTTAGTGCAGTGGCTCGTTAAATGTATTTTATGCCGCTGCGTCGCCTTGCCGCGGATCATAAACCGGTTGTATCCTGCTCCATTTCCGCTTTTATTATCTCAGCCAGTTTCAGATAATTGTCCCATTCCTTGGCCCGTTTCTCTCCCTGGGTAAAGGGCAGCCCCTCTAGGTCCGTCAGATCCTGGGTCCTCAGCACCTGTTCCTGGAGGAGGTCCGCAATGGTGTTAAAACCAGCTCCGATTGTGGATATGTATTCCAGACAATGATATTTGGACTGGCGGTAATATGGCTTCAGCTCAGGATTGTCAATCTCCTCCTGCCTGTCGGCAAATATCTCGTCATAAAAGCAGGAGATGATCTTCCCATCCTCTCTCACTACCTGAAGCCTTCCTGCAACCCCCTTATCCACCTCACAGGCATAGCCAAAATACCGTTTTCCCGTGGGACGGTCAAGCTGCTCTGCAATCTGCTCTGCCAGGGGCAGCATGGAGCGCCTGATGCTGTTGGATGCGCCTGATAACAGGTCAAATTCTCCGGTGAGCCGGTTCTCCTCCACCATCTGACGCTCAAGGTGGGTCAGGCCGTTTACCAGCACCACCCCGGATACGGCGGTTCTGGCCTTGGTGGCCTGCATGAATCCATAATTGGACAGCCGTTTGGATACTCCCTGGTACAGCTTTATGTAATAGGTAGGATTATTAATCTCATTGAATTCAACCATCCGGATCTCCCCATGATCCCGGACCACCTCCAGTATCCCATGATACCCCTTATCCCCTTCAAAATGAGGGGCGAACCAGTTCTCCGCCCGGTAGTAATCCCCTGTCACCAGACCCGGCTGGGGCTGCACTGTCCAGAAAAGCCGATCCAGTACATCCACTGTCTGCTCCCGTTTTTTTTCGCTTCCCATATCTTCCTCCTTTGATTAACATTTACATATTTTTCCATCTTGCAAATGACTTTACATTGAAGTATACTTAAAACCATATTCTAAGTTCAAATTGAAATGACGCATGTAATTCTGTCTATTTCAAAATAGTCCTTACTTTCTCTGAAAATTATTATAGCATATCGCATTTTGCCCGTGTTATCTGTAAACCAGATATGTTATCTCTATTTATGATTGCTCAAAGGAGGCATTGCATGAATACAGAACACCTATTTTACATATTGGAAGCTTATAAATGTCACTCTGTCAACAAAGCAGCTAAAAATTGTTTCATATCACAATCCCATTTAAGCAGTATCATAAAAAATGCTGAGGAGGAGATCGGTTTTGTTCTGTTTCGCCGCACCAGCAGCGGTATCACCGTAACCCCCGAGGGGGAGCTGTTCATGTCCCATGCAGAGAAGATCATCACAGAGCACAAGAATATTCTGCGCATCCCCGAATCCGTCACCCACAACAACAACCTGTCTGTATTCTGCTCCCGCTCCTCCTATGTACTCCAGTGTTTCTTTGAATTCAAGAAGAAGTATCCCTGCCCCAGCTCCTGCGACACATTTCTGGAAGCCGGACTGAAAGAGACATTGAAGGGAATTGTGGCCCAGAGCAGCCGGCTGGGAATCCTGGTTATGTTTGAGAGCCGGATTGCCAAATACACCGCCATGGCCGAACAGTACAGCCTGGCTTTTTCAACATTAAAAAAGGACATTCAGGCAATGGCCTTCATGTCCGCTAAACATCCCTTATCCAGTAAAAGTGCAGTGACTGTCGCCGAGGTTGCACAATATCCATTTGTTGCCGACTCCCACATTGATTATGATGATACCCAGGCCATATTGGGAATCAATGAATCTCAGAATGTCCTGTATATCTGTGACCGCGGCACCACCTTCGACGCAGTCAGAAAAGGGGCCTATATATCCGTGGGTGTGAACATCCCGCCTGAAGATGCTAAAATGTACGGCTGCATATGCCGCCCCATCACCAACAGCGGCCCCATGGCAATCTGTCTGATCCGTTCCAATAATTACCCCTTAAGCCCAAGGGAACGGCAGTTTGTAAAATATCTGAAGGAGCAGCTTAACAGCTTCTACGATCATTAATGATACTGCGAAAAAAGCCGCGGCCCCGTCCGGAGAGGACAGAGGCCGCGGCTTTCTGCGGTAGAATATGATCCAGTTACGTGATATAATGTGAACGCTATCTGCAGTGTCCGCCCGACCTGTGATGCCCTCGGCCGGATCTGTCTGAGGAACCGCCTGAAGATCTGCCTGAGTAACCGGCTGCACAACCTCCATGGCCGTCTCCCGCGCTGTGTCCGCCATAGCAGACACCGTCATGGGTGTGGGCCTTCGTGTCTGTGCAGTCCTGCACACTGCAGTTCTGGTGGTAGGTATGTCCGTCGTCCGCACTGTGCCCTCTGTAGCTGACTCCGTCGTGGGTGTGCTCTGAGGACAGGCTGCAGTCTGCGGTAGTGCACACAGGCAGATCGGCGGGCGCTGCAAAGGAAGTGATTGCGCCGGCCGCCATAATCATGGCGGAGGCCAGCAGGGAAACTGTAATTTTTTTCTGAATCATTAAATATCCTCTTTTCTTATTTTCACTTTGGGATATGGCGGCTCACCCTATAAAAACAGGGCGGCCCGCCGTATTCTTTAAAAGACTACGAGCGCGCCTCATCCATTTCATGGGGTGTTACAGAATATTTTTAAAATAATTTGCAGGAGGTGAGATATGAGCGAACTAGAAGACCGGCTTTTGCTGGCCCAGGGCAGCCCGGAGGAATTAGAACGCCTGCTGGCAGATTATCTTCCCTTTATCAAAAAACAGATCGGAAAGATGGAGAACCTGGCCATTGAATTTGACGAGCGGCTGAGCATCGCATTGCTGCTCTTTGTGAACTGTGTCAGGCAATACACCCAGGGACGTGGGGCCTTCCTCTCCTTTTACCAGACCGCCCTGAAAAACAGGCTGATCGATGAAAGCCGCCGCCAGAAGCGTCATTCCGGCAGAATCATCTCCCTGTTCCAGCCCGACTCCCAGGGGAGGGAGCAGGTGATGGACACCCAGGCCTCCATTGACCACTACAGGCGGGAGGACGAGCGCCGGGACCTGGCCATGGAGATCGACAGCTTCAACGCGCAGCTGAAAGGATACGGCATCTCCTTCTCCCAGCTGGCCCGCATCTCCCCAAAACAGGAGCGTTCCCGCGCCCAATGCCTGCAGCTGGCCCAGGCTGTGACACAGAACGAGGCATATCTGGCAGTGCTGACCCAGCAGCACCGGCTGCCCCAGGCCCAGCTGGCGGACGCCTTCAACATATCTCCCAAGACCATAGAAAAGTACAGGAAGTACATTGTTGTGCTGTCTCTTCTGCTCATAGGAGATTATCCCGGAATCCGGGCCTTTTTACCGATCCACAAGGGGGTGAGTTAAGTGAAAACAGGAATTGTATTTGAGATATGCAATGGAAAAGCGACAATTTTAAAGCCCAATGGTGAATTTACCACCGTTCCGGCTTCCAGAAAATGGAAAAAGGGCGACGTGGTACATTTCCCCCAGACAACATTTAACGCGAAAAAACTATGTGCAGCGGCAGCCTCCTTTTTCTTCCTCATCACCGCAGGTCTGTGGGGCGGCAGCCTGTACTTTACTCCGGTGGCTACGGTCAGCATGGATGTGAACCCCGCCATTGAGCTGAAGCTCAACCGCTATGACAAGGTGATCTCCGTCAGGGCAATGGATGAGGATGCGTCCTCCATTGCAGAGCAGGCGGGCATGGTCTACAAGGATTACGGCCAGGCGGTGGCCTCCCTGTTCGAGGACAACAGCGGCCTGGCCCCCTACCTCTCCGACAATCCCACGGTAGTGTTCACCGTGTATGCCGATGATGCCGGACGGGAGGCGGTTCTCACCGAAGGGCTGGAGCGCGCCGCCGGCAATCACGTCACCATCAGCGGCGCTCCCGTATCCGTAGAATGCCACCAGGTGGACTCCAAAACCCAGGAACACGCCAGGCAGTACGGGGTGACTCCCGGGAAATACCTCTACCTGCAGCAGCTGATGGAGGCCGATCCCTCTCTTGAAATAGAGGATTACACCCACCACACCATCAGGCAGATCAAGGAGCAGATCGAGGCCTGCGGCCATTCCTACTCCGAAGACTCATGCAGTGGGCATCATGACAGCCGGCACTGTGATTAGTCAAGGCCTGCGCGACGCTGTACCAGCCTCTATTCAATGTCAAAGGATTCCGACTTAAAGTTGCTGTAAAAACGCCCGCTTACCGCCGTAAAGCGCAGTACACAGTAGTCGGGGTCCGTGACGCCCTTGGAATAGTACATGGTATCGCCTTCCCGCCAGATCAGTTCCTTGCTCTGGGCATCCTCCAGCACTTCCATGGTGCCAATGAGCATGACGCCGCGGAAAAACCGCTTGTCGCAGAAATAGATACAGGCCTTGGGATTCTCCCTGTACTGTGACACGCGCATGGAGGACGTGTTGGTTGTAAAATAGAACGTCTTTATGCCCTCGCGCAGACGTGGCGGAAGCATGGCTTTGGTGTTGGGGAAACCTTCGGGGGAGACGGAGCTGATGAAGGCGGTCCCCTGTTTGTCAATTAAATTGCCGATTGTCTGTTGTGGATCTCGCATGGTATGTTACCTCCCAGAGTATGTTTCTTAATTGCTGATACAATTATAGCGGAAAATGAGGACAGCGTAAATTACACACTTTTTTGTAACTATGGCTCCTCCACCAAAAACTCCGGGCGGCCGTCCTCCTTCATGATTTCAATGCCCACGGACTGCATGATGGACACAGCTTCAAAGAGCTGGCGGCCGCGGCCGGTCAGGTAATATTCCACCTTCAGCGGGTAGCCCTCAAAGGTGTTTTTCCCAACAATCCCATAGTCGGACAGCTCTTTTAAATGCTGAAGCAGCATTTTCTGGCTGATTCCGGCTATTTCTTTTTTGAGGGCGGACAGGGATTTACCGCTTTTACTCAGCTGCCAAAGAATAATGGGCTTCCATTTCCCGCGGATAATATCATGGGTCATCTCCAGGGGGCAGGTGTATTGATTGCGAAGTTTCATGGGTTTCTCCAGTCTGTATGCAGGGCGGCCTTAGAGCATGTCTGAAAATTCATTCCCGCCATCTGCACGCCCCACTTTGCGGCATATTTGACCCCAATTCAGTCAACGTAGCCCACTACGCCTCCTTCATCGGGGCCAAATCTCCCACAAAGTGTGACGCACAGCTGA